>QIGP01000139.1 GCA_003228965.1 Gammaproteobacteria bacterium | reverse complement strand
TTTTTCTTTGGCATTTTAATGGTATTTTCTAGCCCTTTCCTGGCCAAAAATACACCTTAGGTGGTGGTAACAATTCCGGGGACCACATCACTTGTGTCATATTGAATAACCTGTCCAACGACGAAGTCTCCGTCATTAAGCGGTATCGTGAAAACATCTCCTTTTTTGGGCTTCATTTCAGGCGGTTGGGGAGTTGGACTGCTCCATTCAGAAGCCCGTTCTAAATTAGAATCGACCGTTGGAGGTCTCCTAATCGGAAATTATAATTTCGACCCATATCCCATAGTGGCTATGGCTGATCGATTGCCTTATTGAGTCAATATATCGAGTTCATTTCCGAGGGGCGATTACAAACATTTCATTAAGTTCTGCGCCGACGCCTACTTAGGTTTGTTTTTCAAAATTTTTAAAATAGGATAAGCCAATACCTCATACGCTAACATCAACAGCCCAGGAATAACCGCGTATTCCTTAACGAAGGGATAGAGTATTCCTCCAACGGCCAAGGATCCAATTAAAAACACGTAATACTGGACGTAAGTAGATTTGAAAATCGCCCGCAACGCCATGTAAGCGGCCCATGACAGGATCAAAATCGTGAATGCGATTGCTGCTCTTTCTGGAATCACTTGATTCTGTTGCTTGATTGAATGGTGCCGTTGTAGAACCCAGATTGCCGGAACATTGCATCCAAGACGTTTCCGCCTCGATTTCCTATCACTGCATTACGGCCAGCAAGATCAACTGATCCAGGAATATAAGTCTGCCATCTCTTAAAAGACGAATTGACTAGTTCCGAGGGCAGCGCATCGAATTCAGCAAACGCGCTGCGATTTCCTCTGCCGGTCATCAGATGAGCAAAATCGCCGATGTTGTCCGCTGATCGCGGAACAACCCAAGTCGCTCCCTCAGCAGGGATTCCGTCAATAACCTCGAAACCTTGCCGCCTAGTGCGCAGCGCTCTTGATCCATCGACCGGAAATGCTCTAGTCTCATCAAAGAATTGAGTCACTCTTACCGGCGCTTCATCTCCGTGCCGCGCAGCCAAAGCGGCTGCATCGGCAACTTCGTCTCCGTGCCTGATGGCCTGTTCAGTTAGTGCTGAACCGCCTTTCAAGGCAGCGCGCCCTCCCGGAATAAAGCTGGCTGCGATACCTGCCGCAGCTACCCCTCGATTGACATCTTCGGCAGCTATGATGTCATACCCGGTAGCAGCCTCAACAGCGGCCTTCACCGTGCTTACGATTGGCACAAAATCAAGAGCTAATGAAAGAGTGTTCCTCCAGCTCCACAACCCGAACGGATCGAGCGTTGAAATCGGGTCACCATCGGCATAAGCAAACCAGTTGCTGCCGCCGCTAAAACCAATGGGGTCAGCATTCAAAAAGCGCATCAAATAAGGGCTGTAGTATCTAGCGCGCATGTTTAGAAGCCCGTTTCCATCGGTCTGAATTCCCCACTGGCCGTTATAAAGGAATGGGGTGCCCATGTCCCCGGTCAGCATCGCCACGAGTCCGTAAGGCGAATACTCTGCTCTCCCGATGATTTGTCCACTATCATCGGTGCGCGCGATGCTGCTTCCTACTTGATCGAAGTGATAGGTTTTGGTGTTGTCGGTCTCGTCGGCTTCGTAGAGAAGGCCAATTCCGTAAATGTAGTAAGTCTTAGTTCCATCGGGTACCGAACGGACGAGCATCCTGCTCATGTTCGCAGTTGCATCGATGGTGAAACGGGTCGTCCCATGAGAGTCCGCGAGTGTCCGACGATGGCCTTCAGCATCATACGTATAGGTAATTCCGCCCGCTCCCGTAAGCTGGTTTCGCGAATTATAACTCAATGTAGTGTTGCCTGAATTAACGCCAATTGGCCCGAGAGTCATGTTGCCATCGTCATCGTGGGTAACACCGCCGCCGTTTACGGTCAGAAGGCGGTTGTCGTCATCGTAGGTTCCGGTAAACGAAGGTTGTTGAAAAGCCGACTGTGCGATGGGAGCACGGAAGCGACTCGCGACCTGGCCGGCAATATCGTAGTCGAACTGGAGCAACGAAAACAGTTTTCCATTGGCGGACTCTCGGATTGAGAGAATTTGATTCGCAGCATCCCTGTCGATTGTGGCGGAGGTGTTATTCGGACGCGTGATCTCTCTCAATCTGCCCAAGCGGTCATACTGGTAACTTGTGATTCGGCTAGACCAATCGGTCACAGTTTTTAGAAGGTTGCGGGCATTGTAGGTGTAGTAGACGTGGCGACCGTCTGGATAGGTCAGGCGGGTGAGGTTCCCATGCCCGTCATATTGGTATTTAAGAGTATCACCGTCTTCGTTGGTGTAAGTCTCGACACGCCCCCTCTCATCGAAAGCACGAGTGATCGTGTCCGTCCCTTCACTGACTGTCAGGAGAAGTCCGCTGTCGTCGTAAATGTAGCCGATGGATCCGGCCGGATCGGACTTTGACGAAATCAGGTTACGATCGTTGTAGGCGTGGGTGGTGGTTTGTCCGGACGGCTCTTGAATGGTTTTGACAAAATTGTTGTCAAAATAGGTCATCGAAGTGGTTTTCCCTCCCGGCGTTATAGTAGAAATCAATCGATTAGCATTGTCATACGCGAAGGTGTGAATTTTTCCGCGCCGATCCGCAAGGGTAATCCGATTCCCGTTCTTGTCATATACAAATAAGGTGTCCTTACCCTCAGCGTCGGTCTGAACATCCATCTCACCGCGAACTGTCCAATCCGTCTCTTCAATCCGACTGAGAGGATCCGTGCTGGTGAGCATTTGTCCCTTTGGATCATAGGTATTCTCGGTCCGCCGGTTGAGTGGATCGATGATCGCGGTCATGCGATGAGCCGCGTCGTATTCCCTACGCATGACCTGGCTCAGCGAATTGGTTGTTTTTTCAATCCAGTCCTGTGAATTGTAAGTCGTGGTAACGGTGTTTGCACCACTCGCCAGCGCTGGCAGCATGGAGATCGTCGGCTTACCAAGGGCATTCCATATGTAGGCT
>QIGP01000207.1 GCA_003228965.1 Gammaproteobacteria bacterium | reverse complement strand
TAGTCTGGCATTACCCACGCCAGCTAAATTGCGTTGAACACATCGTTCGACCGCAATGATCGATGTTGAGATCGCCGATTCGTGTCGTCAGGTTGGGTGCGCGAGACAGTCGGATCCTCACTCCTGTTGCGACTCTCGTTATCGACCCAAGGACGAACCGTCCTGTGAGATTATGTATCGAGACTTTGAGCATCCGGTGGCATCGTCCGATACGTTCAAGCGGTGCTCGCTAACCCACCTCGGTCACACTGAAGCAGAAAAATACCACCTGCAAACCTGCGTCGGCTGCATCGGCCGCTCAACCGACGTTTCTAAGTGCCCAGCGTTATCGCACGGTGGTGAAAACCCCGCCTTGGGAGCTGTTGCCAGAGTCCGAAGACGTGACACGCTTCTGGTGCTCTGCGGGCCACTGACAGAGCCCACCAGATCATAAAACTGGTGGGCTCTGGTTGTTTCGGATTCGCCGTCTCATAGCCGGCGCTCAGGAATCTGACACCATCGATTTCTACTCCGTTGTTTCAGTGAACAAGCACGGACCGCTCTTCAGTTGTTGACTCCCAGCCTTTCGGATCACCCGATGGGGGTGGCGGAAGGTAGGGTCCGGTTGGTTCTTGTATGATTGGGAAATACGGGCCAAGGTTTGGTGGGCTAAACAAATGCTCCTCGGCCTGACCAGCGCCATAGTAACGAGCGTAGTAGCTCGCCACTGCTGCGTTGTGCTGTCTGACCTGTCGATTGAGCCACTCTCGTTGAGCGTCCAAGTTCAACCGACGTCGATTGAGGGAGGCTCGGCTGGTGTACTCACGACCAGCCATGATCCGCGCTCTCACCCCGTCAGCTAGGGAGCAGATCACAGGCGTGGGACTAGCCGTGCAGCCCGCTTGACCGGCATCAGGACTGACAAAGGCCAGGGCGGCCCCGACTATTGGTGCAAGGATCAGTTTCTTAACCATGAATTCGTCTCCATACGGGTGTGATAATTGGTAGCAGTGTAATCGCGGCCGCGATGCAAGGGGCACCGAATTTCGTAAGTCCTGTGACTTACTGTGCCGATAAAGGAGTTATCGGGAGGCGTAAGTCCCTTGTCTTACGATACTGGGGAGTTTCCGATTGCGCCAATTGCCCCATATCTTCTCTCGGCATAACCGACAGAATAGCCAGAACCGGACGGCAAAGTTTAGCTATTCGGAATACTTTACCGATTTCCATTTGACGTTCACTCGGGGCGTGGTACATCCCTAAGTTCAGCCGTCGCTTTCACTTCTATTTTGAAAGGTGACGGAACAATGCTCCCCGACCAATACGATCAGGCGCTTCTGCGCCGTTATCAGAGCGGCGACAACATCGCCTTCGATGAGTTCTACGAGAGAAACAAGAAGCACTGTCACTATTCTGTGGACAAGTGCTGCCTAGAGAACCCGGTCCCCTGCTGCGATCGCGAGGATAGTACGCACACCGCGATGATGAATCTCGCGGTCAAGACGCGGACCTGCGGTCTAATTCCTGACAATCCTTCTCGATATGTTCGCTGGAGCGCTCGCAATAGCTATCTCAACCGACAGCGGAAGCTCAATCGTGGCGTCATCGAAGAAAATGCCACCGACGTAGCCGCCGAGGATGGGCAGCAGCCTGGAAGCGAATATGCGTTCTTTGTTGAGCTGACGGGCGTCGACGAGGTCGACAAGATTGATCTTCGCATTGATCTGAAAGACGCTCTCAATAGCCTTCCCGAGTTCACGGCTAGGGTGACTCGCATGCGCGCTTTCGATCGCTATGATTTTGAGGAAATTGCCTCGCTGCTTGGTGTCGATCGTTCCACCGTATTTCGTCATTGGAAGGCAGGTCGAGAGCGTTTGGCGAAAGTGTTCGACGAGTATGCAACTTGACACGCATGGCATCCTAGAGACAGCAAACTAAGGATTTTACTGCCATGAACTGGATGAAAAAACGTGTGCGTGGAAGGACTTCTAAGACCTTCAAGCGGTGGGTGTCAGAATGTGGCGATTACCGTATCGAGTGGCGAGGTGAATACGAACCAGGCCGCTGGTATGCCACGGTCGATGTGGGATGGATGTGGAGTTTCGCCGGCAAGCGAGGCGCTTACAGGACGCAGTCTGCGGCTATGAAGGCAGCGGAGTATCACCGGCGATGTTGGGAAAGGTACCTCGTAGGCGGCCGCGCTTGCCGAGCAAAGCTGAAGGGATTGTCAGTGGGTACGGACTTCCGCGCTAACAGGATTATGAACTACCCGCCGGCATGGTGCGCTGGCGACCCGCGCTTAGCTGCGCTTACAAGAAAATTACCTACGAAGATTTCACGGTAATCGATAATGCTGTTCGTCTGGCTGCGTTTCAGAGTAGAGGACAATCATTTCACAGGGATAAAATTATCCGGAAAGCACTGGAATACAAGGGCAATGGACTATATCCAGAAAAGCAAAAGGGTTCAACGAACAACCAACAGTTGCATGGTCATTCAGTAGAAAAAGACAAATCGTTGAACCATCAATTGCACAGAGTTACAGACTTCTAAACCAAGTAATCAAACACAAATTTTTGCAGTCTGTTGAGTTCCATGGAATTCCACTTCACCTGACTAAATGCACCTGGAAATTTCATGGTTCATGGGATGACGTAAATGATCTACGAAATCCATTCAACGTACGAAGATATTTCCAAGGATTTATTTCGGGTTTCGACACAGAAATACTGTTTTGAAAACCAACATCTTTGAAAACATGGAATAAAGTAACGGAACTACTACCGTCTGTTTGAAACTAGCACAAAAAATCGGTTGTCAAATAGTTGTGTTTTGAATTCTTGCCGATGTTGTCGCGCCTGCGAAGGGTCGCATGTTGTGCATGTTGGAATGTCGAACACCGACAGTTGGAGGTCCGCAACTTGATGTCTGCGCCGTCCCTTTGATAGTGTATTTTCACTTCGGAAGAAACTCATAATTCTGCTTGACTATCAATCGGAGAAGGGTACTCTTGAATATCAATGAC
>QIGP01000291.1 GCA_003228965.1 Gammaproteobacteria bacterium | reverse complement strand
CCGCTTTTTTGCTTACTTTGCTTTTCGGTGGTTGAGGTGCTGCCGTGTCCGTTTCGCCACCGTCTTTAGCTGCAGCCGCTTTTTCAGCAATCATTGTAGCTAGTGCTACGGTCAGCTCTTCTTCGACGCGCTTGGCTTCGAGACGCGCATCGGCGCGAGCTTTAGCGGCGTCATCCTGCTTCTGCTCGTATTTCTTACCCGTAAATTGCTTCAGAAAACGCTGCAGGCGCGCGAAGATCTCATTGATCTCGCCAACCGCATTAACTGTCTCAAGTATTTCCTGGTCGATGTAGTGCTTAATGAGAGGCGAAGTGTGCGTTTCGTAAACACGCAGACGGTTGCCAATGGTCTCTTCATTGTCGTCGGCACGGTGGTGCAAACGGTGACCGCAGTTGTTACAACGACCATCGATAATCGGAGGTGAAGTGTAAACGTTGTACACCTTGGCGCACTTGGTACAGGTACGACGACCAACGAGGCGCTGCATGAGTTGGTCGTTGTCGACGTCCATGAATAGAACGGCGTCGAGAGGTCGGCCTATTTCTTCCAACATGGCGTCAAGCTCTTTGGCCTGCTCAATATTGCGAGGAAAGCCGTCCATGATAAAGCCACGCTTGGCGTCGGGCTTGCGAATGCGCTCTCGAATAATGCCCAGTACAATATCGTCGGACACCAGATGTCCGGAGTCCATGGTGGTTTTGGCCTGACGACCCAGCGGACTATCGGACGCAGCCGCCTCACGTAGAAGATCTCCAGTCGAGATTTGTGGAATACGGTGCTTGTCTCCCAGTAGCTGAGCTTGTGTACCCTTGCCTGACCCAGGCGCCCCTAACATCACAATTCTCATAGCTTTTCCCTTTCCCCGGTGGCAATTCGCCAGTACATTGTCTAAAGGTGCCGCTGAGGCGACAAGCCGGATAAAATACCGACATCGAACCGGAAGGTCAAACCCTGACCACCGATGGGTTTTCCGGTATTCTCTTTGGCGTCCGCCGCAAACCTGTTAGCAAGGAAAATCATGCCTAAGAAAAACGCGTTTTATGCCCAGTCTGGAGGCGTCACCGCCGTCATTAATGCCTCTGCCTGCGGGGTCATTGAGACCGCACGCAAGAACAAGTCGGTTATCGGCAAAGTGTACGCCGGTCGCGACGGCATCATCGGCGCTCTTACCGAAGACATGATCGACACCAGCAAGGAAAGCGCCCGAGCTATCGCCGCCTTGCGCTACACCCCGGGAGGCGCCTTCGGCTCGTGCCGCTACAAACTCAAGGGGCTGGAAGAGGACAAAGACCAATATGCGCGCCTGATCGAAGTGTTCGAAGCGCACGACATTGGCTACTTCTTCTATAACGGCGGCGGCGACTCGATGGACACCGCCCACAAGGTCTCTCAAATCGGTAAAAAAATGGGCTATCCCATTGTTTGTGTAGGGGTTCCCAAAACCGTCGACAACGATCTACCACTCACCGACGTGTGCCCGGGCTTCGGCTCTGTAGCCAAGTATGTAGCGGTTTCAACGATGGAAGCCGCGCTCGATGTGCAGTCGATGGCGCGCACCTCTACCAAAGTTTTTGTGCTGGAAGTCATGGGCCGTCACGCTGGCTGGATTGCTGGCGCCGCAGGTCTTGCCGGTGAGATTCCGGGCGACGCACCCCACATTATTCTGTTTCCGGAAGTGCCTTTCGATAAGAAAGCGTTCCTTAAAAAGGTCAAAGATAGCGTCGAGAAATACGACTACTGCGTCATTGTGGTCTCCGAAGGCGCACAGTACGGGGACGGTCGCTTTTTAGCCGAAAGTGACACCAAGGACTCGTTCGGCCACGCTCAGCTTGGCGGCGCTGCCCAGGTAGTCACGCAGATGGTCAAAGAAAAATGGGACTACAAGTGCCACTACGCCATCGCCGACTACTTGCAACGATCTGCGCGGCATATTGCCTCCAAAGTAGACGTAGACCAGGCCTATGCCGTTGGCAAATCTGCCGTGGAACTGGCCGTTCGCGGCAATAACGCCGTTATGCCCGTGATTGTGCGTCATTCCGACAAACCTTACCGCTGGGGTGTTGGCGTTGTAGACCTGAAGCGCGTGGCTAACAAAGAGAAAATGATGCCTAAAACCTATTTCACTAAAGACGGGTTTGGCATTTCAGCGGCAGGACGGCGCTATTTAGCCCCACTGATCAAAGGCGAAGACTATCCGCACTACCGCAACGGCCTGCCCCGCTACGTGAAGCTTAAAAACGTGGCTGTCACCAAAAAACTCGACACGAAATTCGAAATCTGATGAACATCAACGGCGACTTTCCGGCTGGCACGTATGTGCGCAATCCAATAGGCACCAAACACAAACCTCACAGCGTTGCCCGCTGCACCATTTTCGTCAAGCTCCACTCTATGTGAAAACCGGGCATCTGGCCCAATTCGAAGACAAAGTACCGCAAGTAGGCTACGTGTAGTAAACAAGGATCAGCAGTAGCATTCAATAGATACTGTGTAAGTATTCCTTGGAACTCGCATTGAAGTTGATAAATAGTGGAAACACAAAAATCAATCGCAAAAAAAGGCCGCTCAGTGAGCGGCCTTTTCTTTACCTGCAAGTAACACTTACAGCAGAGGTGCAATCACCAAACTAACAATCGCCATCACGTTGATGAGAATGTTCATGGCAGGACCCGAGGTATCTTTGAACGGGTCGCCAACAGTGTCGCCAACAACAACCGCTTTATGCACGTCGGAACCCTTACCGCCGAGGTTTCCTTTCTCGACGTATTTCTTGGCGTTGTCCCAGGCACCACCAGCATTAGCCATGAACAGTGCAAGAAGAACACAACCCAATAGCGCGCCACCAAGCATGCCGCCAAGAGCCTCAGGACCCATAGTAAAGCCGACTACAACCGGCGACAGTACTGCCAGAAGTCCAGGCAGAATCATGCGTTTCAGTGCGGCCGTTGTAGCAATGTCCACACAACGAACTGTGTCGGGCTTGGCTGTACCTTCGAGCAATCCAGGAATTTCT
>QIGP01000104.1 GCA_003228965.1 Gammaproteobacteria bacterium | reverse complement strand
GGTCGCCGAGCCACGGCACGACATCACTAGCGCCGATGTCACTCCCCGCTAACTGATAGCGAAAATCTTCAGGTCCGTGGCCCGGTCCGCCAGGTCGGTGACAGTTCGCGCAATTACTGTGCAAGTATCCTCTGGCGCGTTCATCTATAGGTGCACTCAGATCGTCGTACTCGGGTAAAGAATCCAGTGTGCTGACATCGCCAAGGCTTGGGTCAATGAGACCTATGCTGACAAGAGTGGTTAGCTGATTAGCGGAAATCCCCGTAGCGGAGTATTCAAGCGTGTTGTTCAGCTGCGCGGTTTCGACACCCAGGCTGCGGTTAGCGGCTACCGAGTGACAGTACATGCATTGAAACGGTGACGGATACTCCCACTCCTGACCGTTAACAACCTTGGTTTTCCCGGCCGACAAAAGCGTAGCGTCGGTTTGGGCCGCGTCCCACTCGTAGCTGTACCCAGCCCAGTCACCGTTAAGGTCTTTCACCAGAAGGCGTGTTTCAGCCAGAACACCCGAAATACTAAATTCCTTGAGCAGAACCGTTCCCGCCGGAAAGTCGAAATCGCCGTCGGGCAATACGGTAATTTGCGTGCCCGATGTGTCCCAGTCAGGCATAGCAATCCAGCGCCGCTTGGTCGCTCCATCAGACCACAGCCTCGCGGCTGGCTCGTATTCAATGAGTCCTGCGGTAGGCACACTTGGATCGGCCGCATCAAAACAACCGGTCTGTGACAAGAGCGCAGCGGGAGGTGTGGCATTTGGCGTTTGCGTTTGAACCACGCGATACGCTTTGTCGTTCGAACTCAACACATACAACTCAGCGTCGTCACCCTCAACCAACTTAACGCCCGCAGGAACAGACAGGGGGATGGTTTCGAGTGCGCCACCGTGACCAAAACTGCTTTCGATGACAAGTTCGTTATTGTCGAGATACACAAAGTGGTTTTGTAGCGAAGGCGCGGCCTGTCCACGGTAGAGCGTACCGTTGTCGCGCGAAGTGCCTGCAAGCGAGCGGGTTTCTTTAGACAGCACGGCACGCACCAACTCAAACGAAACGGTTAGGTTTTCAGGCGCCATGCAGGTCATATTCAACGGCCGTGATGGTAAACCGGACTGCGCATAAGCGCTGACTCCGAGCCACAAACTCGCCGCGAGGCAGAGCCACGCCCTGCGCGCACTAAATGATGGTGACAACCTGTGTTCCCCTTGTCGTTTGTCGAGACGCTCAGCCTGAATCTATGTCCGGATTAAAAGGTCTGATTATTATTAGTCAAGAGTAAGCACGTCGTAAGTCGCATGCAAGCGATTAACCATAAGCACCAGCTACTGCTACGAATGTGTGGCTATAGTGGGAAAACTTAAATTCGAGAGACTCGGTTTTATGAGGGTTTTCCGCTCACTTTCGCAAAATGACCGCCAATGGCGGCCGTTTAGCAGGTAAGTTAGCTAAAACATTTCCGTGGTAGTCGGATCCGTATCAGGTGGCGTTGAGCTGTTGTCGTCGCGCGAATTAATATAGGGGCCGGTTATCATTTGCTTGTAGGACTGGCCAGGGCCGACCATCGGGTAAACCTCTGCATTGCGATCAATGATCACTTCAAGAAATGCGGGCCCATCGAATTCGATGAATTCTTTAATAACCATTGGCACGTCGGCTTTACTATCAAGGCGACGTGCAAACTCAAAGCCGTCGGCCTCGGCAGCTTTGACAAAATTCTTCTTGTGCAGCGACTTATCGCTTGCAGACATGCGCCCTTTAAAGAAGAGTCGCTGCCACTGCTGAACCATACCGTCACCGAAATTGTTCAGCACAACCACTTTGATGGGTAGCTCGTAAGTGGTGACGGTTTCCAGTTCGCCGAAATTCATGCGCATGCTGCCGTCACCGTCTATGTCAATGACCAGGCTATTCGGGTTGGCAAACTGTGCGCCAATGGCTGCGGGCAAACCGAACCCCATTGTGCCCATGCTGCCTGACGTTAACCACAAGCGCGGATGACGAAAATCGAAGTATTGCGCCGCCCACATTTGGTGTTGACCCACGCCCGTTGAAATGATCGCTTCACCTTTAGTTAATCGATTTATTTCCTCGATGACGTAGTACGGCTGAATTGTGTCGCTCTCGCGATCGTAGTTAAGCGCGTAATCACGCTTAAGCGTACCTACATGCGTACGCCACGCGTCACATTGCGGTAAAGAACCGGACTCACTCAACGCGTCGATTAGTGTGCGCAGACTGTCGTGTAATGAACCCACGTGATACCAGTCGGCGTTGACCACCTTGCCAATTTCGGTGGCATCAATATCAAAATGCGCAATGTGTTTTGCCGACGGTGCAAACTGATCGGGAACGCCCGCCACCCGGTCGTCAAAACGCGCGCCGATGGCAATGAGAAAATCACACTCGTCAACGGCATAGTTCGCAAATGCGGTGCCGTGCATGCCAAGCATATGCAATGACAACTCGCTGGTTGTGTCGGCCGTACCGATGCCCATTAGAGTGGTTACAACCGGTATGGAAAAACGCTCAGACAGCTCACGCACGAGTTCGGAAGCGTCGGCGTTAATCACGCCACCGCCTGCATAAATTAATGGCTTCGTCGACTGTTGCATCAGTTTAAGAAAATGCTCAATTTGCGCATCGTCGAGTCGGTTTTGCGAGAGCTTCGCCATGCGCTGCCGGTAGCCTGGAATGGGTAAAAGGCCAGAACCTTTAAATTCGCCCGTCCAGTTTTGTACGTCTTTTGGAATATCGATGACAACAGGCCCCGGGCGTCCGGTACGTGCTATTTCAAACGCCGTGCGCACCGTTGCTTCAAGCTCGGTTGGGTCGGTAACCAGAAACACATGTTTGCACGCAGGCCCCATGATGCTGCTGATGGGTGCTTCTTGAAACGCATCGGTACCAATAGCCGCGGTGGGAACCTGGCCGCAAATCACAACAATTGGGGTTGAATCAGCCATGCAGTCCCGCACGGGCGTTACCGTGTTCAGGGTCGCCATCAGGGTGGTGGGT
>QIGP01000159.1 GCA_003228965.1 Gammaproteobacteria bacterium | reverse complement strand
GTGTTGTTAGTGTTTATTGATGCGGCCATGAAAGTATCCGTTGTAGCTGTGTGGTCTTTAAACCTCCGGTACTAACATAAGCGTGGCAAGCGGCGGCAGCGTTAATGTGATGGAAGACTCAAATCCGTGACAGGCGTTGGGCTGCGATTCTAACAGTTCTGCAGGGCGAATGCCGCTGCCGCCATAGAATTTGTCGTCGGTATTGAGCAGCGTTTTGAACGCACCAGAATGTGGCACGCCCAGAGTGTAATTGCCGCGTACCACGGGTGTAAAGTTACTCACGCAAACGACGATGCTTCCATCCCGCGCACGGCGTATCCACGCAACCACACTGGCTTCGCGGTCCTGGTAGTCGATCCACTCAAAACCACTGTGCTCAAAATCAATTTCATGCAAGGCTGCGACCTGCGTATAGGCGTTATTCAAGTCGCGAACCAAATTGGAGACCCCGGCATGCTGAGGCGTGTCGAGTACGTGCCAATTCAATGAACGGTCATGGTTCCATTCCTCTGGCTGCGCAAATTCGTTTCCCATGAAGAGCAGCTTCTTCCCCGGATGACCAAACATGAAACCGTAGTACGTACGTAAATTGGCAAACTGCTGCCAGTCGTCACCCGGCATACGGCCAAGAAGCGAGCGCTTCCCGTGCACTACTTCGTCGTGTGATAGAGGTAACATAAAGTTTTCGTTAAACGCGTAGACGAGACCAAAAGTGAGGAGGTCATGATGATGTCGCCGGTTAATCGGGTCTTCGCTCATATACCGGAGCGTGTCGTTCATCCAGCCCATATTCCATTTATAGGTAAACCCCAAACCACCACTGTAGGTTGGGTGCGACACTCCAGGCCACGAAGTTGATTCTTCGGCAAACGTCACGGCACCTTGGGCGTGGACCAGTTCGTTGAGCTTTCTTAAAAACTCAACCGCTTCAAGATTTTCATTACCGCCATGCTCATTCGGCAACCACTCACCCTCTTCCCGTGAATAGTCCAGATAAAGCATGGAAGCGACAGCATCCACGCGTAGCCCGTCAATATGAAACTCTTCAATCCAGTAAAGAGCGTTGGCGATGAGGTAGTTGGAAACTTCGCGTCGGCCGTAGTTAAAAATCAACGTACCCCAATCGCGGTGCTCTCCCCGACGCGGGTCGGCGTGTTCGTACAACGCCGTACCGTCAAATTGCACGAGCCCGTGCTCGTCGCGAGGAAAGTGTGCGGGTACCCAGTCAATGATTACGCCCAGCCCTTGGGCGTGACAAGCGTCAACGAAATACCGAAACTCGTCGGGTTCGCCGAAGCGCTGAGTCGGTGCGTACAGGCCAATGGGTTGATACCCCCACGAGCCGTCAAACGGATGCTCTGTAACCGGCAACAGCTCAATGTGAGTAAAACCCATATCTTTGGTGTATTCGATCAGCTGCGTTGCGTGCTCTCGATAGGTCAGTGGTCGTTCGTTTCCACTATGATCGCGTCGCCACGATCCGAGGTGAACTTCATAAATACTAATCGGTTTATCAAGGCTCGGCGCCTGCGTACGAGCGCTCATCCAGTGCTCGTCGGTCCAGTGATATTGACTTGAATACACTCGCGAAGCATTTCCGGGTGGGCCTTCGTAGTAATGTGCAAGAGGATCCGTTTTCAGAGGCAGCAAAACACCCTGAGCGTCAAGAAGCTCGAACTTGTAGTACGCATCGTCGCCAACTCCTGGAATAAAAATATCCCAGATACCGTTGGGACTGTGCAATCTCATGGTATGCCGTCGCCCGTCCCAGTTGTTAAAATCTCCAATAACACTGACACGTTTGGCATTAGGTGCCCAGACGGCGAAGTGCGTTCCTTCGACACCCTGTAACGACACGACATGCGCACCCATTTTTTCGTACAACGAGTGATGCGCGCCTTCGCCAAGCAAGTGCAAATCCAGTTCACCAAGTGGCGAAGCAAATCGATAGGCATCATCGGACACGTAGGTGTTACCCTCTACGGTTGTAATTTCCAACCGGTAATCTGAGCAGTCACCATTCACTGTGAGCTCAAACAAACCTGCGGCGTGACCTTTTTCCATCAAACCAAGAGAAGCACCCTGCCCATCTTTCAGAACGATGCTCTTTGCCTCGGGCTGGAACGTACGCACTACCGTGCGCCCACCGATAACTCTGGGGCCAAGTATCGAAAACGGATCGCCGTGGCGACCCTCGGCAACAGCTATGTACTGCGCTTTTAATTCAGGCGTCGTGATTGGCATAAAGCACCTGCTCGTAGTGCTGGGCCGCTTTGTCCCAGTTAAATCGCTCAGCTCGCGCCGCATCACGCAGCGCTTGCCAGGTTGTTTTATCGGACGCCCTTATTGATAGAACTTCACCAACGGTGCTAACAAAACGGTCGGCCTGTTCGACAGGCGTTGTGCCTTCGAATACGTATCCCGTGCGACCGTGATCAATTGTATCTCTCAAACCACCTACTCCGTGAACTACGCAGGGCTGTCCAGCGCGCAGTGCCAACATTTGGCTTATGCCGCAAGGCTCAAAACTACTCGGCATAAGAAACGCATCGCCTGCCCCGTACAGAAGGTCCGGTAGTCCATCAATAAAACCTTCCAAAAACAAAAAACTGTCATATCGGTGGGCGATTTCAGTCAGTCGTGAAGACAGCTCGGCATCGCCACTTCCAAGCATCACAAACAGCTCCCCGGGGGAAAGTTTGTCAAGAATTTTTTCGAGCGCCGTCTGTCCACTGCTCGTGGCTTGCAAAAACAAACTGACCTTTTGCGATGTCGCGCGGCCAATACTCACTAGCAACGTCGTTGGTTTTCTGGTCAACCTGGTCGTTATTTTTTTGTGTGCCAAATAGTGACTCGAATGCAAATAGGTACTGCGACTCATCCAGTGCTCAAGCGCCGCAACGATGCTCACACGCAACGCCTTCCATGCCGGTCGCCGGATGCGAGGCTGGTCGTAAGAACAGCCATTGAGTATGCCAACAAGCCTTTCTTCACGAGCAGCAACCTGCAAATCG
>QIGP01000430.1 GCA_003228965.1 Gammaproteobacteria bacterium | reverse complement strand
GGTTAACCAATGCCCAGGCGCGCGCGGCGTGGACCAACATAAGCGCAGCCCTTGGAGATATACCGTTGACGAGTAACGCGTCTTCACGTGAGGACCCGACCAGGTTTTGGACGTAATCAAGTAGCGGTTCGGCGACATGAATTTTGTGTACGGCTGATTGCAGTGCTTTTAGTTGTGCTTGATTGACCACGGCCTTAAGGCTGGTCAGCATTGAGCGTCGATCTCCTCCGGTAAGTAGCTGCCGTTCGAATTCGCGAGCGGGATAACCAAGACTTAGTCGCATCAGGAAACGGTCAAGCTGAGATTCAGGAAGTGGGTATGTACCAATTTGCTCGGTGGGGTTTTGCGTCGCAATGACAAAGAAGGGGTCGGGAAGTTTGTGCGTCGTTCCGTCAATACTAATTTGACGCTCCTCCATAGCTTCGAGCAGAGCACTTTGCGTCTTGGGCGTTGCACGGTTGACCTCGTCACCAAGTACCAGCTGGCTGAACAGCGGTCCCTTGTGCAATTCAAACGCGCCGGTATCCTGGCGTAAAATGGATACGCCTATAATGTCGGAAGGCAGCATGTCCGAGGTGAATTGAATGCGGTTGAAGTCCAGTCCTACAACCGCCGCTAATGCATGAGCCAAGGTCGTTTTCCCGACGCCAGGAACATCTTCAATAAGGAGGTGGCCGTTAGCCAGCAAGCAGGCGACGGCAAGGCGTAGTTGCGGACGCTTACCGAGTATTACAGTTTCAAGCGCGCTTAGAATGCCGTCAATGGCAATCGTCGGGTCAGTATTTGCAGCCGTATTCGTGGTTACGCGTAGCTGGCTCATAGGGATCCTTAAACGTATATCGGCAAATAATTGTGCTGGTGATTAACTCACAGACACGTGTAGAGCTAGAGTGAATCAACAATAGCGATTTGAGCTTCCAGCTGTTCAATTGAGGCGGCCAATTCAGCCACAAGCTGCGTGGCTTTCTCAACGACCTCTGGAGGCGCGTTTTTCACAAACTTCTCATTGCCAAGTTTATTCCGATTTTGAGCCAAATCCTTGCGCAGTTTCTCAATTTGGCGGTTAAGGCGCGCCAATTCGGCTTTTGGATCGATGATTCCGGCCATCGGGACCAATATTTTCATGGTTCCCAGCAGTGCGGTGGCGGCAGGAGGTGGGTCAACTTCGAGCAGCGTAATGCTCTCAAGGCGAGCCAGAGCCGTTAGCAGGTCGCCGTGCTGTTGCAATCGGTCCTGGTCCTCTTTGGTCGCGTCCTGACACAAGACAGGTACAGGTTTGGCCGGAGAAACGTCCATTTCGCCGCGAATATTGCGTATTCCAACAACAAAGTGTTTAACCCATTCAATGTCGGTTTCGGCACAAGCGTCGACAGTCCAGTCGTCGCTTGCTGGAAAGCTTGCGTTCATGATCGACTCGTCTGAAGAAATGTCAGTCAGGGTATTCACCCGTGCCCAGATTTCGGCGGTAATGAAAGGCATTACGGGGTGCGACAGACGCAGAACGGATTCGAGCACATGCACTAGCGTGTGACGAGTGGCTTTTTGCGCGTCAACGTTACCGTCGTTCTGCAGTATTGGTTTGGTTAATTCAAGATACCAATCGCAGTATTCGTGCCAGATGAATTCGTAAATCGATTTAGCCGCTAGGTCAAAACGATAGGACTCCATCGACGAACGGACTTCGTCGATGACATTGGCAAGACGCGACTGTATCCAGCGGTCGGCCAGACTTTGGTGTTCACTTGACGCGGCAAGTGCTTTGTCTTCGCAGTTCATCAATACGTAACGCGCTGCGTTCCAAAGCTTGTTGCAAAAGTTGCGGTAACCTTCGACGCGAGCAAGATCAAAGCGTATGTCGCGACCGGTTGTGGCAAGAGCGGCAAACGTGAAGCGCATGGCGTCGGTACCGAACGCGGGAATACCGTCTGGAAATTTTTTGCGTGTGGATTTCTCAACCCGTTTCTTAAGGTGCGGTTGCATCATTGAAGACGTGCGTTTGGCGACGAGCGACTCAAGGTCTATGCCGTCTATCAGGTCGAGGGGATCGAGTACGTTCCCTTTGGACTTGGACATCTTGTCGCCATTTTCGTCTTTCACCAGTCCGTGGATATACACTTCGTGGAAAGGTACGTCGTCCATAAATTTAGTACCCATCATGATCATGCGGGCTACCCAGAAGAAGATGATGTCGAATCCGGTGACCAAAACGGCGCCAGGATAGAACATGTTTAGTGAATCTGTTTTCTCTGGCCAGCCTTGAGTAGAGAAAGGCCATAGTGCCGACGAAAACCAGGTGTCGAGCACATCTTCGTCCTGAGTTAGCGTCACAGAATCGTCTAGCGAATATTCGGTGCGAACGTCGGCCTCGTCGTAGCCTACGTAGACGTTGCCGTTGTCGTCGTACCAGGCAGGAATACGGTGGCCCCACCAAAGTTGTCGACTGATGCACCAGTCCTGAATGTTACGCATCCATTCGAAATACGTTTTGTCCCAGTTTTGCGGCACAAATTTGATGCGGCCGGTTTCAACGGCTTCGATGGCAGGTTTTGCGAGGGGTTCTATTTTCACGTACCACTGATCGGTCAGGTACGGTTCAACCACGGCACTGCTGCGATCGCCTCGCGGCACCATCATGCGGTGGTCCTTAACCGAATCGAGTAGTCCAAGAGCCTCCATCGCAGCGACAGCCGCTTCGCGTGCTTCTTCACGAGGCATCCCGACAAACTGTTCGGGTGTATTCTCGTTCATGGTCGCGTCGTCGGTCATGATATTGATTTTAGGCAGGTCGTGACGCAGTCCGACTTCGTAGTCGTTGAAATCGTGGGCCGGCGTAATTTTAACGCAGCCAGAACCAAATTCCGGGTCGACATAGTCGTCGGCAATAATGGGTATGCGTCTTCCGGTTAGCGGAAGCTCAACAAATTTACCAACCAGGTGGTTAAAGCGTTCATCTTTGGGGTGAACCGCCACGGCGGAATCGCCAAACAGCGTTTCTGGGCGCGTAGTCGCGACCACC
>QIGP01000178.1 GCA_003228965.1 Gammaproteobacteria bacterium | reverse complement strand
CAGTTTTTCGATCTTTTGAGGCGAATAGTCGAACTATTTAACGAGGAAGATCGGGAAACTGGGCCGATTTCCGGCCGCCGCAGTAGATGCCCCCTAAGTCCGACAGACTCCTGGGGCGCTTTGCTAAAGAAAGGTCGATGCATGACAGTAGTGGCAGGAAAACGCGTACTGATTACCGGCGGTGCTAGCGGCATTGGTCGTCTGCTTGCCGATAAGCTTGCGGCACGAGGAGCCAATCTTAGTTTATGGGACATCGATTCCGACGGGCTTGAGCGTGCAGCGAAAGAGCTGAAAACATTCAATGTTTGCGTCCACACGGTGAGGTGTGACCTTTCCGACAAAGAAGACATCAAGCTTTGCGCCGGTCATATGCGCGACAGCGATCTACATGTCGATGTTCTGGTGAACAACGCCGGTATCGTATCCGGTGGTTATCTACTGGATATCAGCGACGAGCAAATTGAACGCACTTTTTCAGTGAATACGCTTGCGTTGTTTTGGATGACACGTGAGTTCTTGCCAGACATGATTCACTCAGGGGCCGGGCACATTGTTACGGTTGCGTCCGCGGGCGGTTTCACAGGTACCGCCAAACAAGTGGACTACAGCTCGAGCAAGTTTGCTGCGGTAGGTTTTGACGAAGCGCTGCGCGTCGAGCTACACAAAATCGGCACCCCGGTGGTCACTACGGTGGTGTGTCCGTTTTATATAGACACGGGCATGTTCGCCGGGGTCAAAACCCGGTTTTCATGGTTGTTGCCGATACTCTCACAGGACTACGTGGTGCAACGTATGGTTGGGGCTATCGAAACCAACAAGCGGCGCCTGATCTTGCCGCGAATGGTGTATTCCGTCTTCTTGATGCGCCTCCTGCCCGTCCGTCTGATGGACGGACTGATGCGCTTCCTGGGTGTGAGCAAGTCCATGGACGACTTTACAGGGCGCGCACCGCGCTAGTTGTCCGTTGAATCTCGATCGCATATTTCGCTGGGTGCTGACCATTGGTCTGCTGTTGCTGACCATTCTGGTGCTGGGCACGGTCCTCTATCTAACTGAATCGTTTTTTGCTGTATGGGATCGTTTGAAGCTTGCTCCAACCTGGCTGTTTGCACTCTACGTCATTGCCATTTCCCTGTTTCTGTTGTCGACGATATGGATGATCTGGAAGTTATTGCGGCCGCGAAAGGGCCCTGAGATTGGCAAGCGAGAGTCTCGTCCAACTGAAGAGGGAGTGGCTAGCCGGCTCGAAAAAGCACAGGCCGCAGGCGTTGAAATCGACGGCGTCCAGGGCGAACTTAACAAGCTGGCTATACGCCGGGCTGACGAATCCGTCTACGTCGCTTTTTTCGGCGAAATAAGCAGCGGTAAGAGTTCTCTGATTAAAACGCTACTAGACGACACTGGTAACGAAATTGAAGTCAGTGTGCGAGGCGGCTCCACCCGACGCGTGCAGGAATATCGCAGCGATCAATTCCAGGGCTGGGTGTTTTCTGATGTGCCGGGCATGAACGAAGTCGATGCAGTGCTCGACGAGCTTGCCCTTAGCGAAGCGCGGCGCGCTCACGTGGTTGTGTATGTGTGCGACAGCGATCTTACACGCACGGAGTTCGATCAGGTCGGCCATCTGGTGGCGCTGGAAAAGCCGGTGATTGTCACTATTAACAAAAGCGATTTGATGACGAGCAAAGAGCAATTAGCCGTGCTTGCTAAAGTGAAAGACCGACTAGGTAAACTGAACTCCAGCTCAATTAAAACGTATTCGCTTCACGTTGTTGCAACGTCAACCGCCACCGTACAAAAGGTGGTACGTCTATCGCCCGACGGCAAAGAAGAGGAAGTCGAGCGCCGCGTCGACGCCAACATCGGTGCGCTGACTCGTGCAATTAATACGTTGGTGTCGCGCAATCCACAGCGTCTGGAAGCACTACGCGACAGTGCTGTATTCGCGCTTGCCTCGTCACGTCTGGACCTCGCCGAGAATGAGTTTCGCAAACGCGAAGCCGACGCGATGGTTCTTCGCTACACGCAAAAAGCGGTAGTTGGCGCACTGGCGGCAATTGCTCCTGGAACCGACCTGTTGATTCAGGGTGTGCTAGCCACGGCGATGGTTCGGGAAATGTGCGCGCTCTTTGATGCGCCTGTACGGGATCTCGACACGCAAGGTTTTCTCGACCAAGCGCAAAAACGAGTAGGTAAAGCAGTACCTGTGGTGCTGGCGGTGGCTGGCAACGCGCTAAAAGCGTTCCCGGGCATTGGCACAGTGGCGGGTGGTTTTACTCACGCGGTTGCGTATGGACTGATTTTTGACGCGTTGGGCAAGAGCCTGGCGCAAACGCTCAACGAAGATAATGGCTTTAGTGCCAAGGCCGCTACAGCCCATTTTGAGGAGTCGCTCAGCGATGATCTGGAAACGCGTACGAAACGTATTGCCAAACTGGTTTTCGCCACTCAGTCGAAAAAGAGGGACTCCGGATGATGATTTCGAGCGTAGCGATCTGGATGTACTCGGTGACATGACCGACATAAACGACAAACAAACATCGGGGCAGTCTAATCTAGCGCTCGCGCGTGAATCGTTGCGCGAGCTGCTGCAAGACAAGCGAGTGCCAACCGACGTGCGCACCGCACTTGCCGATGATTATGCGGAAGTACAACGCTTACTCGACAAGCTGGAACATGGCCATGTGCACATTGCCGTTTTCGGCCGCGTAAGCGTAGGTAAGTCGTCGTTGCTCAACGCACTGCTTGGACACAACGCTTTTTCGACTAGTCCCATTCACGGAGAAACGCGCACTTCGGCTCACAGTAGCTGGGACGAATACGATACGGGCGGTGTTTTCCTGATTGATACACCGGGCATTAGTGAAGTCGACGGTGAAGCACGTGAGAAGCTGGCTAGAGATGTTGCGGGTCGTGTTGATCTGATTTTGTTCGTTATTGAAGGTGACCGTACCGACACGGAGTACACGGCACTTAAGCTGTTGGTAGACCAGCAGCGACCGTTGATTGTTGTTGTGAACAA
>QIGP01000014.1 GCA_003228965.1 Gammaproteobacteria bacterium | reverse complement strand
CTAGATCGGATAATGTCGTCGTCGCGGGATAATGTGTTGTGATCGTTGGCGTTGGCAACCGTAATTGCGTTGTAAGATATAGCAGGATCGCTAAACATTGTGTTGCCAGGACCAGAGTTTCCAGCCGCAATAGTGACTGGAGTGTCGTTGACTGAACTGATCACAGAATCCCAAAAACGCGAGCCGTCCGTGTCATCGAGCGCGGTATCTCCGCCGTAGCTTAAGTTAAAGCCGTCTACATCGTCCAGAAAATCGTTCGGTACGAGCCCAGCGGTGTTATTCAGAGCACGATCGACCAAAAAGTACTTGTCAGACCAAAACATAGAAGCAGTTCCAGCATTGTTTCTCCCGCCTGCCTTAAGGTTTACGACTTTTTCAACGCCGTGCGCCATCCCAAGGTTTTGGGTGAAGCCTGCGCTACCGTAACTTGCTACGATTCCGGCAACATGTGTTCCGTGTCCTTGCAAATCATCCGTTGTAAACAAATCGTTGAAATTAGCAGAACCATTGGCGGCGACCAGGTACCATGAACCAAAATTTTCACGCAGCGGAGTCGTGCTGTTGGCCATTGCTGGATGACTGGTATCGACTCCTGAGTCGATAATGGCAGGATCGTAGATACCACCTGTGACATTGTTGTCCCACAGCCCCATCAGGCTGGTATCGGCAGGGTCAACCATGGCCGCGGCATCGGCCAAGTTCAGATACCCTTCCATCAGGCTGTCTTCTACCATTCGCATAATTCCCGGCGTTTTACCTAACGCTTCGATCGCGCTTGCAGGAACAAGAGCAACAACGACGTTGCCGGCAATTGTGCCAAACTCCACCGTGCCGCCGAGCCTTGCAATTTCGTCCTTGATCGGTTGTTGCGACTGATCAATCAGGCCGCGAAGCTCATTCGTCACTGCCTGCTTGATTTCAATGGAAACTGCTTCGTTGCGTTGGTTAAGCTTACGCAGTTCTTCACGCTTCTCGTCGGACATGCTGAACATGTTGACGTAGTCTTCACTATCACGTTCGGTATCGCCGCTACGCGCCAGTTCCGTTTCTTTCAAAAACGCAACGCGGCTTTCTTCCACCGCATTTACATCATCTTTAAAACGTAGCATCGTTTGCTGTAGCACTTCACCATGGGGCAAATAGCTTAAGTGAATCAATACCCGAATTTGTTCTTCGGCGCGTAAAGTTGCCGCACGTTGGGCAAGTTTGGTGTCGACCACCGGCAGCGATGCCATCGGCGATGCTGACATAGGCGTACCGTCTTCTGCCATGCCAGGCTTGTGGTCTTTAAGCATTTCAGCCCGCATCTGTGCGCTGCGGTCGTTAAATTTACCGGTCAGTTCAACACCTTCAGGCTGACGCACGTGCGTTACGTCGGATTCCGTGTTCTCAACCGATTGTTGTGGCGTCGAAATGGACCCTGCTGGCACTGCGGCCAGTAATGGTTGTGTCGCCATCACCCAGACCAAAACCAGTGCAATATTTTTCTTAAAAGATTTCATAGCTTTTTTCTCCCTAAGCTAAATCAGAATCGGAAACGATAAATTCGTTTCTCCCCTACCCGCAATCGCGACGTCCAATGGAAAATTCTCTAATTTTCTTTATTTACCATGATTTTTCAAAGACTTATGAAACTGATCATGCATTCGATAACGCTCATTGTCTCTACGCCATCCCGGACAAAACCCGCTCTCGACATCTTGCTGTCGCTACTTATTCAACCTACCGGGAACCGCAAGAAATAGGCTCATGCTGCACCACTTCCCTACGCCAGAATGTCAGTTTTGACGGCCAGGGAAGTCACTGCTGTAGAAGGGAACCTCTGATTAATGACGTGGTCAAGCAAATTCGGACACGTCAATGTTGTGACACCGTTTACAAACTTCTTTCTGCGCGACGCAGGTAAGAAAGTGCTTAGACTGGAGCCAAAAGGGGAGATATAGACCACGGTATATACCATGTGCTATGATATATACCGTGGTATAGATCAATGAGGAAATTAACAATGGCTAGAGCTAAACCAGACTATGAGGGTAAGGCCGCAATATTCAATAACGGTCGCAGTCAGGCAGTGAGACTGCCAAAAGAGTGTCGATTTGATGATGTTACGGAGGTGTCGGTGCGAAAAATAGGAAACGAGGTCATTCTCAGCCCAATATTTCGGTCCTGGAAACAGTATTTTGACCGTTCATCACGACCCACAGACGATTTTGTCGATGCGGTTCTCAATCGCGAAGACCTTCCAGAAGATCCGGAAAGGGAATCGTTTTAGTGAAGTATCTGCTCGATACCGATACCTGCATTTACGCTATTAAGGGTCGCATCTCACGATTCGAGCGGTATGAGCCTTTGGACTGTGGAATATCAATAATTGTACTTGGCGAACTATTAGATGGAGCCCACAAGTCGGCGAAGATCCAACACAACTTAAAGGAGGTCGCCACATTCACGGCGATGATTGAGGTTCTAGAGCTTAGTGGGAAGTGCGCTAACACTTACGGTGAGATACGAACAGTGCTGGAGAAGCGCGGAGAAACTATTGGCGGTAACGATTTATGGATTGCTGCACATGCAAAAACAATCGGCTGTACGTTGGTAACAAATGATCAACTCGAGTTCAAACGAGTACCAGGCTTAAAATTGGCAAATTGGCTTGACGAAAATTAGGTAAATAAACGGCGGTGCTCTCGATCTTTAGAGCGGTCATTCGTAGCGGCACGAAAAGAAGCTGCTATCAGGCGGCCAGAAGGACGAATAGAACGGCGCCGCTGGCCGCCTTCATCTTATCTTTTCGAGCCACCTTCCTAATTTCTGCCACAGCTTCTTTGATGCGTTTAGTGGCCGGTTGTGACTTCCACCCGAAAGCACCTCGTCGAAAGCGGTTTCGAAACACCCATTTCACTTTTACGGAATTCATAGACGAATGCATCAATGATACTTCTTATTGGAGAGCACCGCAATGTGTGGGGCATTGTTATCAGGTCTTTCCTTACCTGCGCCATTAGTGGAAGCTCAAATTTTACTAGTTTGGGTGGG
>QIGP01000356.1 GCA_003228965.1 Gammaproteobacteria bacterium | reverse complement strand
ATCAGAGGAGCGGGGTCAGGCAAGGGCGCCTGTTCAGCGGCAGGCTGACACCCGGTGATTGCACCAGCCAGCACAAGAATCGTCAAAAATTGACTGAGAAACGGCGACTTATGAAATGTCATAGTGAGTGCCTGACTTTAAGCTTACGACCATAGTTGGCGATACCTGATAGAACAAAACCGAAAATTGATGACGTTGCGAACTGGTCGATGCTTTCTAAAGATGTCGACAGTGCCCGATCATACCGAGTTCGTCGACAATTTTGTGAATAGACACGACAAAGTTGCGCCGCACGCTGAAAATACAAACGCACTACCTCAAGTAAGCCTACAGCCAGATCTGAAATGGTTTTTATGCGATTATGCACAATACTGCGCTAGTGGAAGACAAATGCTAAAAGGGATCGCCAGGCTAATTATGAAAATAGCAGGCTGGACAGCGATAGGTGGCGTGCCGGAGGTGCCAAGGGCCGTCATACTTGCGGCACCCCATACATCGAACTGGGATGCGTTTTGGGCGATCGTGTACCTCGTAGCGTCAGGAAATAACGACATCCGTTTTTTCGCAAAACATTCTCTGTTTTGGTTCCCACTCGGCAACGTGCTAAGAAAATTTGGTTGCATGCCGCTTGATCGGTCCAGGGCAACATCTGTGGTGAAACAAGCTGTCGACAGTTTCAAGTCCCAGGAGTTGTTTTACCTCGCACTGGCGCCCGAGGGAACTCGTAGCCGTGCAAACGGCTGGAAATCGGGCTTCTATCGCATCGCACTCGGGGCAGGTGTACCGGTGCTGATGGGTACCATCGACTACCGCCGTAAGCGTGTTGGCCTTGAGGGTCACCTCGATCTTACCGGTGATGTTGACGCCGACATGAAGGCTCTTGCCGCTTTTTACGCCGGAATTGAGGGGCGTTGGCCGGAGAAAGCCAGCCCTGTCCAAATTCTAAAAAAGAAAAAGAGATGAGCTGCGGGCGTTTCGAAAGACAATGTTCGCTGCGGATCGGATAAACAGGAGCCGAAGTTTGCGATGAAGGGTCGGTGATCGTTAGTGCGTATCACGCACCAGTGTCACTTAAAGCGTTTTAGAAAAGCCT
This sequence comes from Gammaproteobacteria bacterium, assembly GCA_003228965.1. Taxonomy (GTDB): domain Bacteria; phylum Pseudomonadota; class Gammaproteobacteria; order Steroidobacterales; family SZUA-146; genus SZUA-146. The sequence goes on along the minus strand of QIGP01000356.1, from coordinate 1,948 downwards.
TCGCCGAGTCTACGACTGACAGTGCAAGACCGGTTGGCGTTTTTTTGTTGAAGGCCAATAGGCCGTTAAACTTTCGAACACCTTCCATCCAGTCTTTCTTGTAATTTTCACCGCCGATTCCATAGTCGATTTCGGCTACGCGGTCGACATCAATGGCATGGCGAAACATTTCTCGCGACAAGATCGAACCTGCAGAAAATGCGGAGAACTCTTCGTCGTAGGCAAGCTTGTAAATCATCGCTGTGGTTTTGGTGTTGATCCAGAGCTGGGCGGCGGCAGGTTTTGAATCGATGTATAGAACCCCCAGGCGAAGAAACCCTAAAGTCGCACACAGTTCGATAAGTTGAGGACTAAATTCAGGGAACGCCTCGGGTTTTTTCCAGCTGCTGTTGTAGATAGTTTCATAATCTTTGGTCGCTTTAACCATTTCCGGACCTGGTTTGTCTACAAGTTCGATGGTGTAGTCGTGAGTTTTCTTGAGCTTGTTTTCCTTGCGCCTGATGGTGTTGCGCAGTCTTGAGCCGCGACTTGCATAATACGATTCGAAGTCCCTGCCCGACACTTCAAGAAACCAGTTGTCATACATAAAAAACGGCGGCACAGAGAAATTTCGATCGCTCAGTATTTCGAACATGTTGATGTTGTCCAGAAGTTCTTCACGCATGAGTCGCAAGTCGATTTTGTTCCACTTGGGTCGCTCGGAAGCAATGTAGTCGACGAACAGTGCAACAGCATCAGCAAGCGACGTCGACGCAGACAGCGAGACTGGCGCAAATTCCATGGTGTAGAAGTTTGTCATGCCGTAGAGCGTGTTGTCGCTTTTTTGAACCACACAAAAAAACATGCCCAGTACAGCTTCTTCCTGATCGAAGAGGCCGTAAATTCTAGGCGTTGTTGATTCGGCTAGAGCGTATTTGTATAGGCAGTGGAACCAGTCCAGCGACAAAAAAAGTTTTCCTGAGCTGGATACGAATATTGTTCGGCAACAGAAACGGGAATGGCCGAAAACGACTCATATACTTTGATTGTCATAATGGGCAGCTCGGGAATCAGTGTGAGGACCGGTGCAGCATAACCCCGGTTTGCTGTTCGCTCAACCTGTCATTTAGTCACAGTACGGCGTGTTATGTGAATGATTCCGGATGCCTGATTTTTCAAGGAGCAAGTAGGCTTTTCCCCTGTACAAAGGTCTGCTCAAGAGGGGGTTTTTGATGGCAAACAAGTCCGCGAGTTCGGACCTAGTTGGCTTTAAGCTCGATGGTGAGTTTTACCGGTGCCATCAACTCGCCGGTCGCCAAGCGCGACAAGTTGTTGAAGCGAGCGCTGTCCGAATCGGATAGGGACAATCACCGAGCCGAGTGAGACAAAGGCGCAGTAAGGAGATCACGGTGTCAAGTACATCGAACCGATCGGGTGGCGGCACGGTAACGATGCATTCAAGAAGCCGCCGACCAATGCCATAACCCTGCCACCGATCCACGACAACGATGCCCAACTCGGCAACCGTGGGGTCGTCATCGATGAGCACAACTCGCGCCACACCGACACCTTCCGGGTCGCGGTTCGTGTCGGTTACAACATTGGCGACGATGGCGTAATGATCAACGCCGTCGCATTCGTTTAAATAGCGAAGTTCTTTGTCGCCAAGTCTGCGTTTCGACGTGAAAAATTGCCGGCGCCGGGACTGTTGCGACTTACGGTACAGTCGTTTGGCTGTCCGATATCGGTGTCACATTGATTGCCTATATCATCTCCGTCCGTATCTTCCTGTCCCGGATTATTATGCACCGCGCAGTTGTCCTCAACGTCGAGGCGTAGTAGCGTCGGGCTTAAGGCACTGTGACCGTAGCGATACACGCCGTGTGCAAATACATTGCTAGTGGATGCGTTAATTTCCTCGTTGTAACCTTGGTAGGGAGGAATCGCGTGATGCCCTAAAAGTAGTGGT
>QIGP01000049.1 GCA_003228965.1 Gammaproteobacteria bacterium | reverse complement strand
GATCGGCGCAAATGGCCGCGCCATAGTGAGCGAAAAACCATCAAGCGGTGTGTACCGCAGTCTGTCAAATTGCTCACTTTCTTTTCAACCTAGTATGTCCTTCTTAAGTACACAGTGCCAGCGCACTCATGAATAATGCAGGCTAGGGCACTGGCCCCCGAAACGAATTTGATTACGGACTACTTACCTACTGGCGGGCTGAGAGGTTTTCGTCCAGCACGCGCTGGGCGTCGTCAGCAAGGTCATGAAGGTCGAGGTTTTTATAGGCCGTCACTTGAATACGAAGCGCCTCAAGAGTCGCTTCGGTTTCCTGAAACTCGTCAATAATGCGTTTGGCGCGATTGGCGGCTGCCACGTTAGCGCCACGGCGCAGGTAGTAGCTTGCCACGTCGAGTTCGTAGTAGGCCATGCCGTTGCGCAGGAAGACCATGCGCTGCCTGGCATCTTCAGCCCATTCGCTGTCCGGAAAACGCTGAATGAGCGTACTGAACGCGTCGAACGATTTGGCCGCCTTGTCCTGTGGTCGCGAATAAGGACTCACGCGAAAAAGGCGTTCGAGTGAATTTAACCCTTGCGGAAAATTGGCCAATCCGCGCATGTAGTACGCGTAGTCCACTTTGGCATGCCGCGGATTCTCGCGAATAAAACGGGACGCTGTTTCGACAGCGCTCTCAGAGTTGTTGCTTCTAAAGTGCGCGTACATCAGATCGAGTTGGCCCTGCCGGGTAAATTCGCTGAACGGAAACTGTACTTCCAGAATTTCGTAGAGCCGGATGGCGCGACGGAAGTTATTGCTCTCCATACGCTCTTTGGCACGATCGTAGAGTTTCTCGGCCGTGAGCTTGTTGTCCTGCTCCGACTCATCGTCGCCACCGAGAATGCCACAGGCGGTGACGCTGGTTAGTAGTAACGCAACAACCAGAGCTCGAAGCCACCTGGAACCACCGTTGGTGGGTGTGTGTACAGACAGTGCTTTCATAAACCGTTTGTTCCTGGTGGGGCGTTGGGCGGCAGTATACCGTAAACTCGCACCATGACAGATGCCCGACAACTCGAAGGGATAGTCCCAAAAAGCGCCAGTGGTCTACGTCTTGACCGGGCTCTCGCCACATTGTTCCCGGAATTTTCGCGGAACCGGCTTAAGGCCTGGATTTTAGATGGCCAGGTGTTAATTGGTGGCGAGCAGCGAAGACCAAAAGATCCGGTATACGAGGGCGAATCGATCCGCATCGAAGTCACGGTAGAAGACGAGCCCGGCCTTGAAGCTCAGGCCATGGACCTGACCATTTTGTACCAGGACGAGCACGTGCTGGTGATCAACAAACCAGCTGGGCTCGTGGTTCACCCGGGCGCCGGCAATTCGAGAGGCACGCTGGTCAACGGCTTGCTTCACTACGACCCCGTGCTGTTTGACCTGCCTCGGGCAGGCCTGATCCATCGTCTGGACAAGGACACGTCAGGCGTACTGGTGATTGCGCGCACGCTAGAGGCACATACACGGCTCACGGCGGCCATGCAGGCCCGCGAAATCGAACGCAGTTACCTGGCGATTTGCGCAGGCCGTCTGTCTGGTGGTGGCACCATTAACGAACCCATTGGGCGCCACGACGGCGACCGCACGCGTATGGCTGTGCGCAGCGGTGGGCGCCACGCTGTAACGCACTACAAAATTCTTGAAAAATACCGGGGCAACTCGCTGCTCGCGGTAAAACTCGAAACCGGCCGCACCCATCAAATTCGCGTTCATTTCGCACATTTGGGCCACCCGCTGGTTGGCGATGGCGCCTATGGCAGACCCTCTTTTCCACGCGGAGGCTCGAAACAGCTTCACGCTACCTTGAAATTGTTTAGTCGCCAGGCCCTGCACGCGCACAAGCTGGAATTTGCCCACCCCATTACAAACGCCCCGGTATCTGTCTCTACGCGACCGCCCGCAGATTTTCGCGAACTGTGTGCAGAGCTGCGCACCGACGCCGAAGGTATCGACAGTGACTAAATCGGCTGAACTTGCCGTTATCGAGGCAGACTGGGCTGCACCACCTTCCATACAGGCGCTTACCACCACCCGGACAGGTGGTTCGAGCAAGGCCCCTTTTGACACATTAAATATCGGCGACCATGTCGACGACGACCCGCGAGACGTCGCCCGCAACCGGAAATACGTAAAAAAGGAGCTCAAGCTCCCGAGCAAACCGATTTGGTTAAACCAGGTTCACGGAGCGCGGGTGGCCGAAGTGGCCAAAGATACATCCGGAACCATACCCACCGCCGATGCTGCCGTTACTCGTGATCGAGGCTGCGTGTTGGCCGTGATGACCGCAGACTGTCTTCCGGTCATTTTATGCTCGCCAGAGCACAGCGTCGTCGCGGCGGTCCACGGTGGCTGGCGCAGTCTGGCAGCAGACATTTTGCAAAATACCGTCACCGCCATGGACTGCCCTCCCTCCTCCATTCACGCGTGGCTGGGCCCCGCTATTGGCCCCGACAAGTTTGCAGTAGGTGACGATGTTTTTAATGCGTTTGTCGCTAAAGACTGGCAAATGGCCGACTGCTTCAAGACCACTGACCAACAGAAGTTCATGGCCGACCTTTACGCGATTGCCAGGCGCTCCCTGTCCACCTTGGGTGTGGAATACATCAGCGGCGGCAGTCACTGCACCTATACCGAGAGCGACACGTTTTACTCGTACCGCCGTGAAGCCAAAACAGGTCGCATGGTCACGCTTACCTGGATGGAATCCTGACCGACCAGCCATTTCGCACGCACTTCAACTACTCAAAGCAAGAACGGCCCTATACTTTAATCACCTCTAAACGTTAGCATGCAGCCTCTACGAAGCTGCTCTAACTCACTAACGCCCGACGTCTGCCAGGTTTATGAATAACACACTCTTTTGGATCATCCTGTTCACCGCTTTGGGCGGCATGCTTTCGGCCGTATTGGCCGGCGGATTTTTGCTGGCACCAGCGCGTTTTAGAAAAACAGCCGTACCGTACCTCGTAAGTTTTGCCACAGGTGCATTACTCGGAGCCGCGCTCCTCGGGCTGTTGCCGCACGCTATTGAAGA
>QIGP01000276.1 GCA_003228965.1 Gammaproteobacteria bacterium | reverse complement strand
AATCTCCAACAGGTTAGTAAGCCACCGATACGAGAGCATTCTCGACTACGTTAAGAGATTGCCGCGCCCTTCGGGCTCGCAATGACGGTAGGACAGTTTGAACTAGGAGATTGCCACGCCCTTCGAGCTCGCAATGACGGTCGTTCCAGTGGCGCATAGAAAATTGCTGCCAGTTGTCGAAACCCACTCGAGCAATCTCCATCGACTACAGGCTTATCGCGAGCCTATCTCTTCTGTAACCAGCACTTCTGACTCTGCCAGCGCTAGCTCAACCCACTCCTGAATCAGCGGGTCGGAGTAACAGTGTTCGACGTAGGCCTGACATTCCGCGGGCAGCTCGACGCTATAGGTTCTAAAACGAAAAGCCACCGGAACGAACATGGCGTCGCAAATTGAGAAGCGGCCAAACAGCCAGGGACCGCCTCGCTCTTCGGCAGAGGTTTGCAAACACTGACTCCACAATTCGATTACGCGGCGTATATCTTTCTTCGTGCCGTCCGACGGAACCACGGCACGACCGGTCGCACGTATATTCATAGGCATCTCGCTGCGCAAATGAATGAACCCGGAATGCATTTCGCAACTCATCGAACGAGCTTCAGCCCGCTTCCTGGTGTCGTTTGGCCACAATTTAGCCTGCGGTGCGCAGTCGTTAACATACTCGGCAATCGCAAGGCTGTCGTTGATAACCCAGCCTCCCTCGCGTAAGGCAGGCACCAGGGAACTCGGGGAGAATTTAACAATTTCGGTCTTGAATTCTGGCGTATCCAGCAACACTTTATGCGTATCAAACGTTAGTCCACTAAACCGAGCGACAAGCCACGCTCGCAAAGACCACGACGAATAGTTACGATTGCCAATAATTATTGTAAAATCCATGCTGTTACCTCTTTACGTAGTAAAGACTGTGCACTTGCTCAATGAGACGCCGGGGCCCAGCAGCTATACTCCCACGGTCTGTCACACAGAAGGTTGCGTGCTCGAAATGAAAATATGTTTGACTATTATTCTGGCATTGGTGAGTTCAACGTTGCTCGCCCTCCCAAGTGCCGCAGCCAGCGAAGCCTTGTGCCTTGAGGCTGTCAAAGAGCAGCGCTTCGAACGTCTCACCACGGTATGCGTAGACTTGCCACATCGCAACCGGCTGGAAAAAATGCGCCTGCTCATGTCGGGCAACTTCACACACTATCTCGGCACCGTCGATCAGCCTTCAGAGGCCTTCGCGCTGCTTAAAACAAGCGCTGAGAGCCACGACGCCAATGCACAATACATGTACGGCCAGTTGTATAGAACTGTACACACCGCTTCCGCTGAATACTGGGAGAAACACCCTGGAAACAACGGAACAGTCTCTCTTGGAGACTACAACACTCAGGTCAAAACCGCATCGACTCTGTGGCTGAATCGCGCCGCCGAAAACGGTCATGCTCTGGCACTGCTCAAAGTAGCGGAAGATATGTTGCTAAGCTCTTACACGAGCGACGACGTCAACCTTCGCGACGCTCTGAACATAGCCAAGCGTGCTAACGCATCTAATCCTACGCTTGCAGCCAGCCTGATTAGCCGAATACAAAGGCGCATCAGCGAGTATTAGCGCACAACGCCAGCCGTTTGTTCGAGAGTAAATCCGTCAATAACGTGCATGCTCAGAGGCGTCGCCGTCATGATGAGGCTCATCACCAGATAGCTCACTACACCACAAGCCACCGCCACCACAAACGCGGGCTGACGCAGTAGAACAAAGAGAGGGCGAACATCTCCCTCGTGCTCATTGGCGAGTTCGGCAACGCTGAGAGAAACAATCCTCTGGCACGGCCAATACGTCGCATGATTAGCGCCGAAGGCATTGAAAATAGAGCGATACCGACGATGTGTGCCGTAATAGGTAGCGTTGCTCACGCTTTGTTCCCGGCGAAACGCTCGCCGACGATGCCACCGAGCGTCACCACTTGAGACGAGCTGCTCACGGCAACCAGACTACCGAAAAAGAGCAGCCACAAATTTCGGTTTTGAAGAATTGGCGTCACTACATGCCTTTAAGAAAACGCAGAAATTCACCGGGGTCCTGGCCGTCGGCAAGCTGCTCTACCAAAGCCGAACCGACAATGACTCCGTCAGCATGCGCCCCAAGCTCGGTAACTTGCTCTGGTGTGCGGATGCCAAACCCTGCGCACACAGGCACTTTCGGTACGTTCATGATTTTTTTCAGGTATTCAATCACGTCACTGGTCACAGGCTTGGCGCTCCCTGCAGGACCTCCGGACTTAGACCCTCCCGTGGTACCTGTCACAGTGACCGCGTAAACGAAACCCGTGGCTGTTTCACACAGCTGATGTAAGCGTTCGTCTGTAGTGACGGGTGTCACCAGATTTACCAGCGCAATATCGTGCTTGATTAAGTCCGGTTTCAGAATATCGCTCTCATCAAGCGGAAGATCCGGACAAATAATGCCCGCTACGCCTGCCGCCTGACATCGTAAGCCAAGCTTATTGCCCATCGACAGCAATGGATTCAAATAGCTCATTAGCAATACAGGAGCCTGCCAGTCTCGACGACCAATTTCCTCCAGTATCCAGGTCAGGGTCACGCCATGAGACAACGCAACCTGACTGCTGTTTTGGATGGTCACGCCGTCGGCCATAGGGTCGGTAAACGGCACACCAATTTCGACGATGTCGGCGTTGGTGGTGAGACTTTCAAGGTGACCCTGGAACGCTTTCCTGGTCGGAAATCCTCCGGTCATGAACGCCACCAAAGCCGGCCTGCCTTCTTCCTTCGCAGTCTGGATCGCGTCGGATATGTGTTGAATACCACTCATTTATCCGCCCACCTTGCTGACTTGTTGCAGGGTTGGCAAGTCTTTGTCACCACGACCCGACACGCCAATCAAAATAGTGCTGCCTGGATTGGCTTGCGCATACGACTTGGCACCTGAAAAAGCGTGCGCCGTTTCAATGGCTGGAAGAATACCTTCCAACGCACAGCACTCATTAAGGGCAGTGAGTGCCTGCTTGTCGTTGACCGCAATGTATTCGGCGCGCTCGGTTAGCTGTAGTAAAGCATGTTCAG
>QIGP01000282.1 GCA_003228965.1 Gammaproteobacteria bacterium | reverse complement strand
ACGACCTGATGAAAGTCTTCGTGGCGCACAACGAATCGGTCAAAGCGGCGATCCCGGCGAGTCAATTGCTTGTCTTTGAAGTAAAAGACGGCTGGGAACCGCTTTGCAGTTTCCTCGGCGCAGATGTCCCCGATGAACCGTTTCCACGTACCAATGATCGCACGGAATTCTGGGACCTGGTATCAGGCAGCGCATAGCGCCCATCTGATTCGAGATCGCTCTTGGATTCAACCGCTAGAGCCGATTTCGGGACGATTTCAGGGGGCCAAATTGAGGACATCCATCATTTCGGACCGACTGAGAACACTGATCTCGGCATCAATAGCTAAATACTGGCAGGCATCCTCAATGGATAGTCTCAGAAATCCCCCCGCGGGGGGATCTGGTGTTAACTGGCGTTAGGCTTTAAGTTTTGGTCAAACTGACCGGAAAAGTAGCCGCCTGCATAAGCTGATTTCGGGACATCCATAGTCTGCGGGATTGACAGCGAGCCACCTTGCAGCCAGGGAAGCCCATTTCCAGTACTTTCAGGCAGCAACAGATCGGACGCAAAAAAGTGGCCGTCCTGAAACGATGGATGTCCTCAATTTTCGCTACTGCTTCTTCTCGAACTGAAAATCACAGGACTTGTCACCTGACGCGATTGTCGTGGGCCGATGAAACCGGACATGTTTGCTGTTTCGCAGCGTGTTGGACCAATTGTTATCCCAGTCACATATCGATTTAGTAAGTTCGGGACGACCATTCTTTTTGAAAAACTCGTGGAATCCGCATTTCGTTACTCTTGTAGTCAGGAAAGTCGAATTGTCGGTCTCGAGGTCAATATCGAAACCCTTTCCGTATGCCTCAACGACACCCTCACCACTATTCTTCAGGATGAATCCGAACTCATTTCTCGAAAAGAACATGGCGAACTTCATGATTAGAGAAATCATGATACGTCCATTTTCAACGAAAGCTCGGCGGACAATGGACTGTGCGTTGTTACTGTCAGTTATGCGCTCCAGAACTTCAACGCCGGACAACAAATAGCTTGTCATCAATACATGAGACCGGGAGGGCAGATCGACGATGAGCTGTCGGTTCCGCTCGCATATTTCAACGGCGTGAAGCAACACATTGTTTGTTATGTCTCGTTCCGACGATATATCGGCCTTTCTTGTGTATCGCTTTAGTAGTCGCAAGAAACCCTTCTCAGTGTATTTCTCTTTTTGAGACCAGGGATGTTCTTCCGACAGGTTCGTGATCATGGTCCTAGCATTCTCTTCGCCTCACGGAAAATAGTAGCCGATCACGCGCCATGAAGAGTCCGCCTCTTTCGCAACGGCGACTACCTCTGTTACGTACTCGCTGTTTTCGAATGAGCTGTCAAAGGTGAAGATCACGTATTGTCCTGCTGGCATTTCCGGCAGCGACTCGTGAAATTCTGTCGAACTCAAAGTGCGTCCCTTCAGCTCTCCGAGCCATTCGCGCATATTGGTGAGATGGTTCACCCAATCTGCTTCGGAGACCTCGGTTCGCATCCACGCCGAAGCTTCTGACCAGGATTTCCGGTATTCAAGCTCGTCTACGATCTTTAGCCAGGCCGTGGATGAGTCTGTTGCAGTGTCGATAGACACACTGTCAGCGTTCGCCAATGGACCCAGGACAAAAACCGAAAATAGCGCGAGAGTTTTCAAGTACATAAGAACCTCAACAGGAAACGCCGTTTCGCGGCACGCGGCTTTGAGCCCGAGAGAGACCAGCGTTATCCTATCACGGGCCAGTGCGTTCGGTGCCGGTGTTAGCTTATTGTCTTATTTTCGAATAAGGCAATAAGCTAACACCGGCACCGAACGCCCATCTCCGTCTACATCATCTGGAAATTTCACGGCCTAAATTCTCCCGCCAGGCAACACTGTGATTTTGCGATGCTCACTGATTCTGCAATGTCGTTTTTAAGTCAAGAACAGGGAAACTACGCGTCGATTAGCGAACATCAGTTAACCAACAAAACGCATTATCAGCCCTCTCGGACGAAAATAAATCGGACACAAATAGTGGCTGTCCCCAACTTTTCTCATTCTGTGCCGAGATCGGAAAACGTATATTCAGGCGTTCTCCCCCCACATTAGAATCAAGAACTCGCCATACTCCTCGTCAGAGGCGTAGAACTCGTGCGTCATCCCCTCCGGTACCAGTACAGTTTCACCTTCCTGAAATATCCGTTCGATGCCGTTCAGTCGACCGCTAAAGCGCCCTTTAGTCACTATGATCGCGGTATCAAAATCGTTCACTTGATCGGTGATGTCCGCATTTATGTGCATGCCCGGTTTTAGTTGATACCACGCCGTTCGCAGCCCTTCGCTGTAAACCAGAACTGTAGCATTCGCACCATGAATATCCCGCGTCGTTCCTTCACCGAAGTGGATGGTTTCAGGCCATTCGCGATTCCAGAAGTGGCGCGTCAACGGTATGAAATAATGCCGGATGTCGTCTTCGGCTGAAAAATCATCGGGTAGTCGGAGTATTAGCGGAATTGAATCAGATGCTCGGGCTTGCCCCATCGCCGTTAGCGCATTAACAGACCTGTTGTCGAGCTTAACCAGTGTCTCCCGATCTGTCTCGAAGCCCCAATCGAAATCGCTTGGTGGACCAATGGAAAAAGTGCCCCCGTCATTCGTTATTTCAACAGTATAGCCATCGCCGTCGATCCAGATGCCTAAGATTGTGGGCGATGAAAGTTCGAACTCCGACTTGCCCCGCCATGCCTTCGCATACGATTCCAGAATTATTGGCGTAGGTCGGCCTCCTAAAGCGACCGGACCGGCCGGCGGCCTGGTCATGTCAGGCACGGTGCTAAAATCAGGTGGATTGGGGACGGAACATCCACCAAGCACCAGTGCATACAGTGCAACGAGAGGTAATCGCATAGTGAAGCCCCCGGGTTCATCAAAAAAAGGCTACGAAAAGGGGGCACGCATCAACTACCCCGCGGCAAGCTTCTCATTCTGTCACACAATCCTGTATCTACGCGATTTCTGGGAACCCAAGATCTGCGGAATCGAAATCGAGCTACCTATCAACCAGTGACACC
>QIGP01000411.1 GCA_003228965.1 Gammaproteobacteria bacterium | reverse complement strand
GCTACGGCTATGTCCCGGCGGGCGATCAGCACAACTGCCCACACCACAGCGGCGATAAATTCCATCAACTCATGAATAATGCAGGCTAGAAGTCGTTTTGAGCCCCTTGCGTCCACCAGAACCACCCCGTAACATTCCCCGTCTTTTGTTGCTCTGCCGTAACGGTGGGGTTTACGCTAATTGTTACCTGAGAAACCAACATGCGCACTCATTATTGCGGGGCAGTGACCGCCGAATTTATTCATCAAACCGTGACCGTTTGCGGTTGGGTTCACAATCGCCGCGATCACGGAGGCGTGATCTTTATGGATTTGCGCGACGTCAAAGGTGTGGTACAGGTGGTTGTCGATCCGGACACGGCCGATATATTCAAGCTCGCCGAGCAAGTGCGTAGCGAATACGTATTGCAAATTACGGGTCGGGTTCGTAACCGTCCGGACGGTCAGGTGAACAACAACATACCAACCGGTCAAATTGAAGTACTGGCGAAAGACCTGGTCCTTCTTAATACGTCGAAAACACCACCTATTCAGCACGACGACAACCCTGGCGAAGAGTTGCGATTGAAGTACCGCTACCTTGACTTGCGTCGCGAAGAAATGCAGGGGCGTTTGAGGTTGCGGGCAACAGTTGCCAAAGCGTTGCGAGACTACCTGGATGAGCGAGAGTTTATCGAAGTGGAAACACCGATGCTGACTCGCGCAACACCTGAAGGTGCGCGAGACTATCTGGTGCCTTCACGCACAAATCCTGGAAGTTTTTTCGCGTTGCCGCAGTCACCACAATTGTTCAAGCAGTTACTGATGATGTCGGGGCTGGATCGCTACTACCAAATTGTTAAGTGTTTTCGCGACGAAGATTTACGCGCCGATCGTCAGCCTGAGTTTACTCAGCTTGATATTGAAACGTCGTTCATGTCCGAAGTCGATATCATGGCCACGTTCGAGAAAATGATACGCTTTGTGTTCAAACAAGTTATGCACGTTGAGCTGCCTGATCCGTTTCCCAAAATGAGTTATGAAGAGGCGATGAGGCGCTACGGTAGCGATAAGCCTGATTTGCGCGTTGCCTACGAACTCGTCGGAGTGTCCGACCTCATGGCTAACGTCGATTTCAAGGTATTTGCAGGTCCTGCCAACGACCCTGACGGTCGCGTGGCGGCTCTATGCGTGCCAGGCGGTTCTGCGTTTTCCCGAAAAGTACTGGACGGCTATGGCAAGTTTGTGGAGCGATATGGTGCCAAAGGGCTGGCCTACATCAAGGTTAACAATTCAAGTGCCGGTCGTGAGGGTTTGCAAAGCCCAATTGTTAAGAACCTGACCGACGAAGCACTGGCTGGCGTGGTTGAGCGCACGGGTGCTAAAGACGGCGACGTTATTTTCTTTGGTGCTGACAGCGCTCGCGTTGTTAACGACGCTCTTGGTGCGCTTCGCATCAAGCTTGCCGAAGATCTTGGGACGGTGGCCGAAGGTTGGGCGCCTCTTTGGGTAGTCGACTTTCCCATGTTCGAGTGGGACGACCGCTCAAAACGCTGGGCCGCTCTGCATCACCCGTTTACGGCGCCGCGTGTTGACGACGTTGCAACCCTGCAGGCGTCTCCAGGCAACAGCGTGTCGCGCGCTTACGATATGGTGTTGAACGGTAGCGAAATTGGTGGTGGGTCAGTACGTATTCACGACCAGTCCATGCAGGACGCTGTATTCAAATTGCTGGGCATTGACGACGAAGAAGCGAATGAAAAGTTCGGCTTTCTGCTTGAAGCACTGCAGTACGGGTGTCCTCCGCACGGAGGCATCGCATTTGGCGTCGACCGACTGGTGGCATTGATGGCGGGCGTTGGCAGTATTCGCGAAGTCATCGCGTTTCCAAAAACCCAATCGGCGCAGTGTCCCTTGACGAACGCGCCTGGGCCTGTGCCTGCTGAGTCACTGCAAGAGCTGTCTATCCGGGTGCGCCAGCCGGTAAGCGAGGACTAAGTCATAGAGTATTCGTTCACGTATAGTTGTTACACGCTATTGTATAAAAAAACCCGCTCAGTTTCCTGAGCGGGTTTTTTGTTGTCTTTTAAACGTCGTCTTATTGCGCGTTGGCAATCGAGATACTGTAAACGTTGGCTTCGCGTGAAGCATCCATCACTTTAATCAGTGTGTCTGTGCTGGACTCGCCGTCGGGCATGATAACAACGGTGGCTTCAGGCATTTCTGCATGTAGTCGTTCGATGAAGGCAGTAACACGACGAACGTCCGTTTTGCGGCGGTTTACCCAAATGCCGTTGTTCGGGCCGATGGTGATCAGGATGTTGTCTTTTTCATCCTTAACCTTCGCTTCCTGGTTGTCGGGACGGCTAACATCCAAACCGCTTTCTTTGACGAATGTGGCAGTCACAATGAAGAAGATCAGGAGGATGAACACCACGTCCAGCATGGGTGTAATGTCGATTTCCGACTCTTCTACTTCTTCTACATCACCTAAATGTTTATTCATATCGCGTGTTCCTCGTCACTCGCCGCGTCGTTGTTGTTTGCCACGTTAGTGCAGCCAGTCAAGCGTTAAAGCATAATCGTGTTTGTGGGTGTTTGCCAAGCTTGCAGCATAAATAATTCAGGACGCAGGCAAGCTTGTGGGCGACGCGAGATCGGATCCTACACGCGCAGCTTTTGGTAATGCCCCCTGGTGTTCGTATTTGCCTCAATGCCCGCATTGCGAGGCCATCAGTGGATATACGAATTCATACGTAGATACTAGTTGACCAGGCTGAATTTTCATAGCTGCGGTGCAGCATGGTATGCACGTCGACGCACGTTGCCTGCGATCTGCGCATTATCACGCTGTTTTTATTTAAGTAGATATTGAACAGCATTGGCCAATTATAAGGAGGCAATGTAAAAAACAACTCTTCGTTATTGCAAGCCCGCGAAGCGGTTGTGGTCACCGTAATCCCGAACCGGCGCAGCGGTTGTGGTCGCCGTAATCCCGAACCGGCGAAGCGGTTGTGGTCACCGTAATCCCGTCATTGCGAACCCGCGCAGCGGGTGTGGCAATCTCCGTCCGGTTGCCGCGGACTCAATTAGTTGCG
>QIGP01000448.1 GCA_003228965.1 Gammaproteobacteria bacterium | reverse complement strand
GCAAGCAGTGCAACGCCGCCCAAGCAGCACGAGGGTTACGCTAATCAGGTACGCGAGGCAATCAATAGCGCCGACAAAGCCATGTACGCGGCTAAAGAAGCCGGGCGCAACCAGGTGTGCCTGGCTGAAAACCAATCGGGCTAACAAGTTTGTGTAGTTAAGCGTTAGTCCGGGCGTGATGTAGGTGGGCGTTGATGCGCCTCATTAACTCTAAGAGTGCGGCCTCCTACTTCATTTCCATTGATTACTTTAATGGCCTCACGGGCATTACCCTTTTCCATTTCCACAAAAGCAAAACCCCTTGGACGGCCCGTTTGGTGATCCATGATGAGTTTGACCGCCTGTACCTCGCCGTACTTTGAAAAAAGATCTTTCAAATCGTTTTCGGACATGGTGTAAGGCAGATTTCCGACATATATCGAAGCCATCGTATTACCTATTGTTATGTTAGACGACACAGGGGCAACAGACACACAAAGGCACGGTTCAACGCATGCCCCCCGTGACTCTGGCGCTGAACGGTATTGAGAAACGCGAGTACTCGGGAACCCACCCGCGTTGAGGTTCAATTTTAGGCCAACCGAGCTGCTAATTGCAAACAAATGTGACGTATTTTTTTCTATATAATACAATGGCTTAAGTGTTTTGATATCAGGATTTCCCTGATAAAGAGCTAATAGGGCATCTGGGTAAACATAGGTGGTAATGAGTGGCGCTTTATAAGAGAATGTAAGTGAGAATCATTCCCAACAACTGGCTTTAGGGGTTCCCTTTGGCCGGTACTTCAAAAAACTTAGAACAGGGTTGTCATGAATCAAACGTTGTCATTGTCAAACGGCGGGCTTTTCGCCTGCCTACCAGCCATGGCGGTACTGGTGCTATCCGTCGCGTTACTTGGCGGCTGCGAATCGGCTAAAGAAGAGGGCGCACAAGCAAACGTCGAAAAGCTGGTGGTGTATTCCTCTCGTAACGAACAGCTGATTAAACCTTTGTTTGAGGCGTACACGGCGCAGACTGGTGTGAATATTGAGTTCATAACGGACAAGGAAGGCCCGTTAATCCAGCGGCTCAAAGCCGAAGGTGCGGCGACACCCGCCGATTTATTGCTCACCGTGGATGCGGGCAATTTGTGGTTTGCCAAGCAAGAAGGCCTGTTGCAACCGGTACAAACCGCCGGGCTCGACACTGCGGTGCCGGAGCATTTAAGAGACCCGGAACACTACTGGCACGCTCTGTCGGTTCGTGCCCGTACGATCATCTACCACCCCGACCGCGTCGACGTAACCAAGCTTGGTACGTACGCAGCTCTTGCGCAAGAACAGTGGAAGGGGCGCCTGTGCCTGCGCACATCCAAAAAAGTCTACAACCAGTCACTGGTCGCCATGATGATCGCAACCAAAGGTGAAGAGGCCACCGAGGCCGTTGTGCGTGGATGGATCGATAACCTCGCCGCTCCAGTTTTTAGCAGTGACACAAAGCTCATCGAAGCGATTGCCGCCGGTCAGTGCGACGTGGGTATTGTTAACACCTACTATTTGGGGCGCTTGATCGCAAAAGACCGTGACTACCCTGTAAAACTGTTTTTTGCTAACCAGTCTACCGACGGCGTGCATGTCAATATTTCGGGCATTGGCATAACCGCTCACAGCAAACAGGTAGCGGCTTCAACAAAACTCATTGAGTGGCTCGCAACAGGCGAAGCGCAGGAGCAATTTGCAGGCGCCAACATTGAGTATCCTGTTCTGCCTTCAACCAAGGTTGCCGACCTCGTGGCGCAGTGGGGCACGTACAAGCCACAGCTAATTAACGTTAGTAAAGCGGGAGAGCTGCAAACCACCGCCGTCAAACTCATGGATCGTGCGGGCTACAATTAGCCGTTCGTTCTGAGTTGGAGCAGTGACTGTTAAAGCTGTCGTTTTAAACGCGAGAGCGTCAACCCGGGCGCCAGGCCACAAGCGCTGGGCGCTTATAGCTGTGCTCATCGCGCTTCCCACGGTAGCCGTATTAGGCGTAGTTTTGAGTGGTCTGTGGGGCGGTTCGCCGGATGACACAGAGCATCTAATGCGCTACGTGTTACCCAAAGTCATTCCAAATACGGCGCTTCTTGTTACCCTCGTTGTGCTCTTTGCGACGTTGCTCGGAACGGTGTCTGCCGCGTTGGTCGAGTTTTGCGAGTTTCCGGGGCGACGCGTGTTGCAAGTGTTGTTGCTGCTGCCGCTGTCGTTTCCTGGTTACGTGTTGGCGTTTATTTATCTTGGGTTGTTCGACTACACAGGGCCTGTGCAATCGTTTTTTCGCGACCAGTTCGACGTGTCACTTAGCGCAAGTACGGGGTCGTTGCCAGGCTTGAGCTTCGTGTTGACACTGGCACTCTTTCCCTACGTCTACATGCTGGCCCGTACCGGTTTCGCAAGTCAGGGGCGGCGTGCATTCGAGGTTGCCTCAAGCTGCCAAATGTCGCCAATGCAGGCCTTTCGCCGCGCCGTTTTGCCACTGTCCATGCCCTGGATAGCCGCTGGAGCGTTGCTGGTTGCCATGGAAACACTGGCTGACTTCGGAACAGTATCTGTTTTCAATTACGACACATTTACCACGGCTATTTACAAGACGTGGTTTGGCCTTTTTTCGTTGCAGGGTGCGCTTAAACTTGCCAGTTTATTGCTACTGCTTATCACCGTGTTTGTTGCTATCGAGCGTTATTTTGCCTTGCGCCGCAAACGCACGACCCAAGCCTGGGGAAAGCCTACGCGTTTTACGCTGTCTACGGCGTGGGCTTGGTCTGCAAGCTTGCTGCTCATTCTCGTGGTTGCCGCAGGTTTCATGGTGCCAGTTGCGCAGTTGTTGGTTTGGTCGTTTGGTGCAGGTTTCAGCGAGTGGAACAGTAGTTACTGGTCGTTAGTTAAAAGTAGCGTAGTGCTTGGTGTTGTTAGCGCGTTGCTTATTGCCGCACTGTCTTTGCTACTTGTATTTGCCCAACGCAGGCACGACAGCCTGCTAACCAGGTTGGCCGTGCGCACAGCGGGCCTCGGCTATGCGCTCCCAGGTACGTTACTGGCCGTCGGTGTGTTTGTTGCTGTAA
>QIGP01000277.1 GCA_003228965.1 Gammaproteobacteria bacterium | reverse complement strand
CGGGGATTGGAGAGTTGTAATGAGTATTAGAAATCTGTTACCTTCCTTTGCCATCGCTCTGATGGCTTTCTGCGCGACGACAGCGCAGGCTGACATTATTGAGCTCGACTTGGAGTACAACACGAGCACCCTTACGTGGGATCTTTTCGCCGAGGTCATCACAGGAGGCACCATTGATGGCAGTAACGGCCTCTCGGCAGTACGCGCACTGATCGACAACGCCGACTTCGGTACACTCGGGAATGCGGTCAATATCGCTTCGGGCATCGGTGCCATCGACCCGGTTATGACTTCCAGCGGCCCGCGTGATCCTGTGTTGCAGCTTACGGGCGGCACGCTAGACATCATTTACGGCCAGGACATTTCAGATGCTCCATCTGTGGTTGGTGGCGTTGGCGTTGGCGCTCGCGTATTGATTGCTGACGGCACTTTCGCTTCTGCCGGCATGCCTCCCGCATTCGGCATGGACGGCGCGCTTGCTAGTCAGGGTTTGTTCCTCGACGTTGCCGCCCCTGGCCCGTTTGGCGATGCCTTAGACCCAGACTCCATGCTCATCAACCCGGCAGTCGATGTCACGCCTGGCTTTGTCCTTGGTGATGTCGACATGAATGGTGTAGTTGATGGCTTAGATATTCCACCATTCATCGCTTTGGTCACGGGTGGTGGGTTTCTGTTGGAGGCGGATGTTTTCCCATTTTTTGCGCCAGACGGGGTTGTGGATGGTTTAGACATCCCGAACTTCATCACTCTCGTGTCTGGTGGGACGCCTGGGCCACCACTTTCAGGGATCACAGCGGTTCCCGAGCCGACCACATTGTCGCTAATTCTCTTGGGTGGACTTTTGGCATGCGGTAGACTTGGAAGGAGTAGCTGGTAGACGTAGAAGAATGCTTAGGGTTTACCCAAGTTTTGTTGTTTTGTTGTTTTGTTGTTAGGAAGTGGACTTTTTTAGGAAGTGGACTTTCTTTTTTTAACCCCGAATTTTTGGAAGGTAGAGTCTAATGAAATGTTTTAGTTGGATCATTACAGCGGCCTTTGTAGCATCTGCAGTTTCATCAGCGAGTGCAGCGGAGGTCAGCTTGCTTCCGTCCACCAATATTTTTCCGGATGCTTCTGGTCAGACGGGTACCATTCAACTCATTGTTGACAATAGTACGGACCCACTCACTTTTGCCGATGGCGTGCTTGGCGTGGCTGTCAGTAGCTCCAACCCTGGCGTTATTGAATTTACTGGCGCAACTGTTTTCACGCCTTCGTTTTTTGGCGGGTTCGTTGATCGTTGGAGTGCCGGGACCGTGTTGAATCTTACTGAAGATACAATCGACAGGTTGCAAGGAACCTCGATTAGTACCGCAGGTCTAGATGGCTCTATTGGGCCGAATGTCGATGGAGGCGGCCCTAACCTGTTCCTATTTGCCGAGATCGAATTCACCGTTGTGGGGATAGGGTCAACCGATATCGTTTTGGGTAATATTCCAGGCGGAGCGTTCCTTACCCAGGGCGGTTTGGGTGACGTGAGTGGCCTAGTTAGTCTCGGTAGTACTCAAATTACTGTTGAAGGTATCCCTGAGCCAGCTACTTTGGCTCTTGCTGGTTTTGCAATGGTCGGTATGCTTTGCACCCGACGTCGTTACAGCTAGCATAAAGATTGACGTTTAACAATAAAAATCCCTTCGCCCGTAGGCGGAGGGATTTTTTATGCGCGGAACATCAGAATCGGTCGGTTTTGGAAGAAGGAAATTCTCAATAGGGAGGGAAAAGGAGGCGTTTGTCATCAATAATCACACATATTGGCCTCTAAATTAGACCTTTGGCTCTTCCTGGGATGCTCGTATAAATTTTTGAAATATACGGAAAATTCGCTTGCAAGGCCTGTTTCCTTCAGTACAATGAAGCAATAGCTTGGAGAGTCCGCTTGAAGGCAAGTCGGCTCCCTTTTCTTACTATTGATTGGACAGACCTAGTGATTTTCTAGCAAAGCGAGTTGCTCCCAACATATGTTGGGCTTTCGTTTTGTGTCCAACGTCGGTGGCTTTCTGCTTGCCGTTTCTTCCGATGTCTTGTTTTGTGATCGTAGTGCGCTTTTGCGCTGCCTTCACTACCGGAATTCAAGTATCTCGGTTCAAACAATTTTCTTGAGACATCGGAAGAATCATAGCAAGGGACTTAAAGACGCGCTCAGCACAAGTATATTCATTTTACGTGGCGTATTCACACTGCTATCTAGAAGAGGTTAGTCTTATGAAACATCAGTTAGGTTCGCGAACTATAGATTAAAATACTTCCCACGTCGCGAATCGGTAAAAGTCAATGAAAAGGCGCTACAGAGGCAATCTAATTGGTGTTTCAAAGATGCGTTTTAACTTTTTGTAACAGCGAAGCAACGATTTTCACAATTACAGTAACTAACCTAACTTTTTTGGAGAAAACACTATGAGTAAATATTTTTCCCTCGCGATTCTTCTTTCACTTTGCGTTCTAACCACTACTCAGGCAGCAGACGTCAACTTGGTTTCATCGACCAGCGTTTTCCCAAGTGCTTCAGGTCAGACGGGCACTATTCAACTCATTGTAGACAATACAACGGACCCTCTCCTTTTTAGCGATGGCGTACTCGGCGTGACCGTCAGTAGCTCCAACCCTGGCGTTATTCAATTTACTGGCGCAACTGTTTTCACGCCTTCGTTTTTTGGCGGGCTCGTTGATCGTTGGAGTGCCGGAACCGTGTTGAATCTTACTAACGATACAATCGACAGGTTGCAAGGAACCTCGATTAGTACCGCAGGTCTAGATGGCAATATTCCGGATAATGTCGATGGAGGCGGGCCTAACCTGTTCCTATTTGCCGAGATCGAATTCACCGTTGTGGGGACAGGCTCGACCGATATCATTTTGGGTGAGATTCCAGGCGGAGCGTTCCTTACCCAGGGCGGTTTGGGTGACGTGAGTGGCCTAGTTAGCCTCGGTAGTACTCAAATTACTGTTGAAGGCATCATCCCCGAGCCCACCAGTCTGGCTCTTGCTAGCCTCGGCCTGATCGGCGTGCTTGCCACCCGACGTCGTCGTAGCTAGTAGTCGCTGAAGATTG
>QIGP01000262.1 GCA_003228965.1 Gammaproteobacteria bacterium | reverse complement strand
CTGGACTGGCGATGTTCTAGATGGGCAGTCACTGGTTGGGGTAGCCGAAGATTGTGAGTGGGCCTTTCATGCGGCCGCCGTTTTTGCCTATTCCGGGTATACGCAAGATGAACTGGACGACCTTGCTGTGCGCGGTACACAGAACATTCTTACTGCAGCCGCGCACGCCGACGTAGCGCGCGTTGTCTTAACTTCGTCCACCGTAACACTGGGTTCGTGTACTACGCCCGAAGTGCGTGATGAGCGTAATTCTACCGAAGAGAAATACCCTTCCGAGTACACCCTGTCGAAAATTCGACAAGAGCAAGCCGCTTTCGAGATGGCCTGCGAACTTGGTTTGGATTTAGTTGCCGTATGTCCTGGCCTGACTATTGGTGCGTATGACTTTCGCTTGAGCCCAAGCAATGCAAGTATTGTCAATTACCTGAATGATCCAATGCGGTTCACATTTCCGGGAGGCTGCAATATGGTATCGGCGCGCGACGTCGCTGCAGGACATTTAGTTGCTGCCCAGCACGGTGTCGCGGGTGAACGTTACGTTGTAGGTGGTGAAAATTTACGTTGGCGCGATGCACATGCTTTGATTTCGACTCTGGGAGGAACGTTCGGGCCGACGCTTGTGCTGAACAATACTGCAAGTTACCTGGCTGCTGCTACTGTAGAAATGTCAGCAAAGTTTATGGGTAAACAGCCTTCTGTGACACGTGATGAAGGCATAATGGCGTGTCGCTATTATTGGTACTCAAGTGCCGCGCTTGAACAACTAGGCTACGCACCAAAATCTAGCGAAGAAGCCCTGGCCGAAGCATTGGCCTGGCTACTTCATCGGGCTTACCTAAGCGAATCGGTGGTCGATCGCCTGCAACCGGTCGACCTTGTGCAAACTCATCTTGAAAACTTTCGGGTATGCGCGCTATGATGTCTCGCAGTAAGCTCATCGTAAAACATCCTCGTGACTTGCTACATGCGACTTTGGTTACTAATACTTGGGAGCTTGCGCGCCATCTGGATGATATCGCAAGCGCAACGCTCGACGAAGAAGCCACTCACTTTGCTCGTCACGTTTGGCGTGCGAGGCCGAACGTTCCCACATTGTTAGCGCCACATGTTGACGACGATCACTTCAGTTGGACGGCCGAGGTTAACTGGAGTAACGCTAACTTCGAGAGCGATTGGCGCATCGAACCCCACGCCCTGAGAGAATCGATGTCTTGTTCAGCACGAGTAACACTAAACAAGGCCCTGGGTGGGCGCGCTACTCAAATTGCGTTTAATGCCAAACTGTCCGGCCTTGATGGTCGGCAAGGTGTTGAGACTATTGCTTATCGAATTGTACTGGTTAACTGGCAAAAACTGGTGGATGCCGCTGTACGCGAACTTGAGACGGCGCAGCTAACCTAACGGGCCAATAGTTTAACCAGGCTTATGACTAGTGCGCAGGTTGTGGCAGTTTCAAAACGCGCCTCGTTACTCAGGTGCATGTATAGCGACATGGGGCTTGCGTGCGGATCGAACGCATCTCTGTGGAGTTGGGGCACATTGTCACGCCACACCAAATGCAGGCATGATCCGTCGGCATTCGACCGGCGGTATTGCTTGGCCTCGTAGGGGTACCCGGTACTGCGCCGATAACGGCCCGATGAAATAAGTGCCTCAGCTTGATCGGGTGTGAGTTCGATTTCGTAACTAACCCGGTCGCCATATTGAAACAGCTGTCGCTCGAATTTCGTGTAGAATTTTTGGTCCATGTATTAACCTTACGAATTAAGCACCGTTGATGCGATACGCTTACCACACTATCGAGAATAGACTAGCCCATGCCAATCTACAACGCCAACAATCGACACTCTGACTCAGTAATTCGCTGCGTTATCTTCGACATGGACGGATTGCTTTTGGATACCGAACAGATTTACACCGATGCCATGCGCGAAGTTGTAAACGCCTATGGCAAAGATTTTGGCATGGCCTTCAAGGCGCAAATCATTGGCCTTCCGGCTACCGAGTCAGCGCAGTATACGGTCGCCGAACTCAACCTCCCAATATCGGCGGAGGTGTACCTAAACAAGCGTAACAAATTATTAAAACAGCGTTTCGCTACGGCACAAAGCAAGCCTGGCGCACAGGAATTAGTGGCCCATTTGCACCGTTGCAAAATCCCCCAGGCCGTGGCAACCAGTTCTCCTCGTGACCTCCTCGAGCTGAAAATTCGCAATCATCAAGACTGGTTTGGTGCGTTTGCACACATACTGTCGGTGGAAGACAAGGATGTTTTGAACGGCAAGCCTGAACCCGATGTCTATCTAGCCGCTGCACACAAATTGGGTTTCGAACCGCACCAGTGCCTCGCATTTGAAGACTCACCTGCCGGAGTTCATTCGGCGCGTGCTGCAGGCATGCCGGTGATCGCCGTACCTGAGATCGATCCCGGTCACCCGGATTTTCTGACTGCCAATCAAGTCATCTCAAGTTTGCAGGAATTCAAGCCACAATCGTGGGGCCTGCCTAAGTTCCAAGACTCACAATAGGTGTTTATAGAGGGCGACAGGGTTCTGACAGGAATGGCATTTGTTAGCGAGCAAAGAGACTGATATAAACCCTAATATCCTATTAACATCGCCGCGGAGTCTGTGTGAAAACCTTCACTTCGTCATTGCAAGCCCGAAGGGCGCGGCAATCTCTTATTTAGCATCACGCGTTCCTTACGAAGAGTCCACGACGACGCATCCAAGCGCCATTGTCGTTTGTATCTTGACCGCGCACGCCAGAGCCGGCAAGTTTTGGTTGGCCAACGAGGCACCGTAATCTCGGTATGCCTGTCGTGGCGCACACCGGTTTCTCGGCCAGACAATGACAGAGCCGTTGACTGGATAGCGTTACGGTACCAAACGGCGTCCGGTATTGAATATCGCAACTAGCCTCGATACGACTTTTTTTGTGGCACGACCTCGAATTAACACTACGTAACCCAATAGTCAGAGGTATTGGGTTCTTGAACGCTAGGAGCCTGTCGGACTTAGGATAAATCTGCTACGGAAAAGTCATTTTGGCCAGATTTTCCGATTAAATTCGTTAAATATGTCCAATAT
>QIGP01000206.1 GCA_003228965.1 Gammaproteobacteria bacterium | reverse complement strand
TGCTTGGGCGGCGTTGCACTGCTTGCGCCAACTGAAATGCTAACGCTAAGCGCCAGGCCTTGGTTAACCCGAATGGGCGAAGCACAAACGGCCTGGCGAATGCGTTCGGCCAAGGGCAGCGCGTCGGTTAACGACGTGCGTGGTAACACCACAACAAACTCTTCTCCGCCCCAACGAGCGGCCACGTCGCTAAGCCTGATTTCTTTTTGTATGCGCCGCGCGACTATACGCAACACCATGTCACCCGCCTCGTGACCGTGTTCGTCGTTTACTTTCTTAAAATGATCGATGTCGAAGAGCAAAAACGACACGCACTCACCACCACGTGCCGCCAGCGCAAATTCTTCCGGCAAACGAGCTTCCAGGTAACGACGATTGTGCCATCCCGTTAAAACATCGGTTAGCCCGGTCCAAATTAGCTTGCTGCGGTTGATGTTGTTTTCAAGACAGAAGGCCGCAATCACGGCAAGGTGGCCGAGAAAATCTGTTGCGTGGTATCGGGTGAAACGCTGCACGTCGCTACTGCCAAAATTCAGGCTTCCAATGACTTGGCCATTACGTCTAAACGGTAGAACAGCGACGCTTTGTGGCACCGTGTCGCCTGAGAATAACGACGCATGCCGCAACTTCAAATACGCGCCGAGCAAGGGCCCCTTTATTTTTTCATAAATCGGTGACACGTCGTTCAGGTTGTCGCAAAATACAACGCCTTCGGGACGTGGCTGCGTCGGGTTATCGAAGAGCAACAAATGACGCACTTCGTGGTCAGGATCCCATAGCACAAGACTCACATTCTCAAGACCGTAGGATCGTGCCAACCCATTGACCAGGTTGTCGAACAGATCTTCGAGCGACGTGCTCTCTAGCAGACGCAGTTCACGCTCTTGGGCGCGGCGCAAGATTGTTTCGTTTTTCCCGGCCTCCGCAACAAGCGTGGCCATCCGTTTACGTATTGCAGTCTGATCAGTATTCATACCACCTCCAATACCGTGTTGGACGTCTTGTCTGAATTATGCAAAACGAAACGTCAATTCTTAGGTGTACCTTAATCATCAATCAGCAAAAACGCCAACTGTGTCATGGTGGTTTTTGCACTAAATTCACCAAACTGTCCAAATGATTGAAAGCGCGCTACATACAAACCCTGATAAACGACCCAAAGCTATGGTGTTGGCGGCCTGTCCAAACCGTGCTCTGGATTTGGTGGGCGAGATGTCACTCCACTTGTGTTAACGGATCATAATCACTTGAGAAGAGGCCTTGCGAACGACGAATTTGTAGTTCACTTCCAACCTAAAATAAATGTACAAAGTCTGAAACTTGTAATTGTGGTCGAAATTACCGAAAGCTGGGTGGCCAAAAACCCAATCGACGCGCTCGACGTTCTTACGCGACTGCGAATGAAAGGTTTCAACCTGTCCATCGACGATTTCGGTACCTTGTACTCCACCATGTTAAAGCTCAAACAAATCCTGTTTAGCGAATTAAAACTGGATCAATCCATCATTCGCGGCGCAGCCAACGACGAAGACTCTCGCCACATCGTAGAAACCAGTATTGAACAGGGTTTTAGATGAATGGTACTTACTCCTCAATTACCCAACTTTCGCGCATTCCCTTCAGCGAACTCAAAATTGACCGCTCGTTTGTCAATCATGCGCCTTTTAATTCGCAGGCTGGAAAAATTCTCGAATCGAGCGTAGAACTCGGCCATCACCTCAACCCAAAGCGCCGTCAACCACCTTAAATGAACTCAGCGACCTCAAAATGTGAACTGACCCGTTGCCAAGGTAACGGTTTAGGCTAGAATGGCGATGAAACTGCTAATCGGCAACGTGCCTTTAGGCACACTTTCAACTCGCCAGGAGATTTCGATGGCTGATAACAAATCACGCCGCTCAACAGGGGCCAGCACCCAAACCACCATAATCGGCGAAGGCGTTAAGGTAACGGGCACCATTTCCGGCAAAGGCAGTTTCGTCGTCTGTGGCGTAGTCGAAAGCGATTGCGACCTGGACGGATCGGTAACGCTTGCCAAAGAAGGCCATTGGAAAGGCACCATTCGAGCAACTGAAGTCATCATAGCAGGCCAGGTCGAGGGCGACGTGCGCACCGACGGCAAAATTGAAGTTGCCTCAACAGCCTATATTCGTGGCAGCCTCATCGGTCGCAAAATTGCGGTCGACGAAGGCGCGGTAATTGAAGGCGAGATGCAAATGGTCACCACTCCGGAAGTGGTTAATCTGAAAAAAGAAAAAGCCTGAGAAACACGCATAGCTAGTTGGGCGATAGAGTTGGTTCTTCGACCCTTGAGCTTTGCAGCCTACCTCTCACCTTCCATGGGTGGGTAGGATATCGTCTCAAATCGAATCACCGATACTTACTTTACGAGCCGTGCCCCTTTGGCAGGCGGCGTAGCCGGTTAGTGTTTCATTCGACAATCTAAACCCCTATCATTACGCGTCCTTTCAAACCTCACGGCCAGCGCATGACCCACGGCACGATCGAATCACCTTTTACCCCACCCGTCGTTATTCGTCACGCGCACGCTCAGTCCGTATTCGCGAGCCTGAAAATCCGTTTGCCGTTTATAAAAAAACGCGCAAAAGACATGCTCGCAAATTCTAAAGCGACCATTATTGAAGGCGACGACGGCGTTAAGCTCAGTGGCTTTTACACGCCCGCAAAGTCTGCGCAAGTCGCGCCACTGATTGTGCTCATACATGGTTGGGAAGGCAGCGCTAACTCTCAGTACATTTTGTCCTGCGGCGCCAAACTATGGAATCAGGGCTACAGCCTGTTTCGGCTGCAACTGCGCGACCACGGGGACAGCCACCATCTCAACCCGGAAGTGTTTCATTCGTGTCGACTGGAAGAGACGGCCGAAGCGGTACGCCAGATCGCCCTGCGCTACGCGCCAGGCAAGCTGTTTCTGGGTGGCTTTAGCCTGGGTGGTAATTTTAGCCTGCGCATAGCCGCACTCGCGCCTTCCATCGGTTTAAAACTTGACGCTGTTTGCGCGGTTTCGCCCGTCATTGATCCGTCGCCTACGTTTGCCCATATGCAGGCCGGACCTACCATCTATCGTGAGTATTTCATGAAAAAGTGGC
>QIGP01000087.1 GCA_003228965.1 Gammaproteobacteria bacterium | reverse complement strand
GGAATCGACTAATGGATCATTGTCCAAAGAGGCACCAAACGCGTTAGACAGTATTTGCTGAGAAGCTGCCGGAATGAATGGGTTGCCGTCCAGTGTGAACGTAGTACCAGACTGGAAGATTGGTGTAGGAGCTAGTTGAGAAGGCACTTTGCTATAGGTGAACATCGCACGACCGTACAACTCAACGTTGTCGGTGGCTTTGAACGAACCCAATGCAGACGACTGGTAACGCGTTTGCGGCAACTGAATGTAATTAACAGGTGCGTAGTTGTAGTAGTCGTTCGTTACACCAGTTTGGAACGGACGGAATGAACCATCAGGATCGAAGATACCGCCTGTACTAGGTGAGAAGCCAATACCGCCGGCACCCAAACGGCCACTGAACACAGAGGTTCCAGGCACGCCTGTTGAACCACCGTTGACCAGGATCACGTTACCGTCTGCGTCGGTGGTGTCCCTTTGAGCAAAGAATGCAAAGTCGCGATCGCCCTGGAACAGATCGTCACGATCAGTAACAGCAAAGTTAAACACTACGTTACCGCGGTCATCAGCAATGTTGGCACCAATGGTCATGTCAGCACTGGTCAGCGAAGCGTCGCCATCCTGGGTCACTTCGTGACTGACGTTGAAGCTTGCGCCTTCAAAGTCGTCTTTCAGGATGAAGTTAACCACACCGGCAACAGCGTCAGAACCGTACACAGCGGATGCACCGCCGGTCAGTACTTCGATATTTTTGATCAGTGCGTTAGGAATGGTGTTGATGTCAACCGAACCGCCAAGGGTGGTTGGCACAACACGAGAACCGTTGATCAGTACCAGTGTACGGTTAGTACCGAGACCACGAAGGTCAACAGTAGCCGTACCGTTACCAGGGTTGTTGGACGTACGGTCCAGACCTGGAACTGTTTGTGGCAGTGTGTTCAGCAATGATTCGGTGTTGATGGTGTTGGTCATTTCAATCTGGCTAGCATCAATCGTTGCAACCGGTGCGTTTGAAGTGAAGTCTTTACGCGGGATACGTGACCCGGTGACTAGTACTTCTTCGAGATCATCGCTCTCATTATCTTGGGCGACTGCTGGGCTTGCGAAAGACAGAGCAAATGCTCCTGAGCTCATCGCCAGCGCCAGTTTCACCGCGTTTTTTAGCTTGGTGTTCGTAGGCATTGAATTCCCCTAAGAGATCAAAAAAAAACAGTAATCGCAAGTTTTCCTTTCGATCAAATCACAAACCAACCTGAAGTTGGGCTGAGATTCGACTTTGTGGTAAACATGCGAAAGTCAGTGGATTTAACCGTCCGTGTGGCCAAATGTCAATCCTGTCTGTAGCAAAAAACACACAACTTTGGCGGGGTTGGCGAAAAAATCGCCAGTAAGCGGGCTTTTTTAGCCATTTTACGCCGTTCTTTTTCTGCACGAAAGGGGCTAAAACGGGTAGGTTGTGGTACCTAAACAGCGGGGTTGTTGCGTAAATCCTACACGATTGGCTGAAGAGCTGGCTTAGCTTCTATTAAGGAACTCGATGAGTAATCAAACCAACAAACTCGCTTTGGCCTTTCAGGCTTTCAAGCACCAGGACTACGCGGCCTCCCAAGCCTTGTTGATGGACTGCGAGCCGGGCGCTGCGGCCCATTTAAGGGGTTTGGTGAAGCGCCGGCTGGGTAATTTGGACGTTGCGCAACAGCAGCTTGAACTGGCGGCCCAGATAGAACCTGAGAATCACGAAATCTATCATAATCAAGCACTTGTTAGTCTTGATCAGGGGCGCCCTGATCACTCTATAATGGCTCTGGATCATGCTTTGACGCTGAAACCCGATTTCATTGCGGCGCAAAAGACCTATGGAAGAGCGCTGAGAGAGTCCAG
Organism: Gammaproteobacteria bacterium; assembly: GCA_003228965.1. Taxonomy (GTDB): domain Bacteria; phylum Pseudomonadota; class Gammaproteobacteria; order Steroidobacterales; family SZUA-146; genus SZUA-146. The sequence goes on along the minus strand of QIGP01000087.1, from coordinate 1,770 downwards.
GCGCTGGGCGGAGGCGAAGACCTATTACCTCAATTTAATCAAAACCCTTCCTGCAGACTATGCCGCTACGTTCGGGCTAGCGACGGCAGAGTTGGAGCTTGGGGAGATTGAAAACGCATTGGCCAGATTCACCGATCTGCTGACTGGCGGCATGAACGAAAGCGCGTTGTATTTTATGCACGGACGAGCGGCATTGCAGTCTGGCGACGACAAAACGGCCCTGACATCTATGCTAACGGCTCATACATTGGATCCCAATGAGCTCACTTTGCGCGAACTTGGCAGGCTTTACTGGATGCGAGGTCAGCGTGATTTGTTCTTCGCGCTGGTTAAAACGCCCTACGAGGATTCTGACATGAGTACTATGGCGCTTGAACTATTGCGTTTGAGCGGGGCAGAAATGAAGGAATTGGCCGAAGCTGCAAGGGTGGCTGTCGACACCAGTACGCCTGAGCGGGAAGCGATTATGGCTCAGGCTTACATCGACGTGGCGGATCCTGAGCGAGCGATTTATCACGCTACTCGCTGTTTGCAAGAATCTCCCGGACATTCAGGTGGAATGGCCGCGCTGATCAGTGCCTGTCTTATGAGCGACCAGCTGCAAAAAGCGCTGGATAAGGCCAGAACAATGCAGGCCAAAGAGCCTAACGCTCAGCAATGGATTGCGTATGAAGCGACAGCTTTGCGCGCAATTGATCCGCAGGCTTACCGGGAGTTGGTTGATATCGAACACCATGTACGTGTCTTTAGCTTGCCGGTGCCCGAAGGCTATTCGTCTGTGGAAGCGTTCAATCAAGACCTACTGAGCGCCCTTGATCGACTACACATGTTTAAAGCTCAGCCACTTGATCAATCGTTGCGACTGGGCACGCAAACAGCTCGCGACCTGACATCGGTGAGTGATCCCGCTATTCAAGCTTATCTTGCCGCCCTCGACCAACCCATTCGCACGTATATGGATGCCATTGGAAACGACGCCGATCACCCCCTTACTCGACGCAATACCTACGACTATCGACTGAGTGGATGTTGGTCGGTGCGACTTAACGGCGGCGGCCATCATGTTAATCATATGCACCCGGAAGGCTGGATCAGTTCGGCGTACTACGTAAAGGTCCCGCAGTCCGACGCGACAAGTCGTTCGGGTTGGATCAAGTTTTCCGAACCGCCGTTTACCACAACGCCTGCACTTGAGCCTGAGCGCTGGATTCAGCCTGTTGCTGGCATGGCACAACACCAATAATTGATAACGCCATCAGGGTCACCGCACCGTTTGATGTCGTGCCGGTGTAATTCGGCTGGAACCCTGACACAGGTTTGTGGTCTTATATTGTTGCGATTGATTTTAACTAGCACATGCTCGAACTATAGATTGTAATTGCATACGACCAGCTGTCCTTCCTGGGCCTTCCCTATGTTTTCCGTCCTTGGCGGCGTTTAGGAACATGAGCTTTAGTGCATAAATGACAATGTTAAATTGTATATCCAGTCACTCCGTATCTGCCTTACGTTTGGCACTCGCCGTAACGGTTTTTGTGCTTATGTCGCCCATTCAGGCGCAAGACCGCACCGACGCATCAACATCCCCACATACAAACACGCGGGTAGACTGCCGCGACCAGCTCGCTGTAGAGAGCTATCAAAATGCCGTTGACGCAGCGAGCGTGACGTTGACGCGCTCGACGGTCATGGCAAAGCCTTCGCGACGGTTCGACGTTCTGGTGTGTCGTGGCACAGCGAACGCTGGTCTTGAAAAAGATGTGTCTGCTG
>QIGP01000041.1 GCA_003228965.1 Gammaproteobacteria bacterium | reverse complement strand
TTATTTGTCCCTCGAATTTCTGATGGGCCGGTTGTTGCGCAACGCCTTGCTCAATCTTGATTTGTCTGAGGCTGCTGAAGAAGCGCTATCGAAATTAGGCCTGGACCTGGAAGATGTGGTCGAACGAGAGCACGATGCGGGCTTGGGTAACGGTGGTTTGGGCCGGCTTGCAGCGTGCTTTTTAGATAGTTGTGCAACTCTCAGTCTGCCGGTGATGGGCTATGGCATACGCTATCACTACGGCATGTTTCACCAGAAAATCGACAACGGCTATCAAATTGAAATGCCGGATTTGTGGTTGCGCGAAGGATTTCCTTGGGAAATTGAGCGTTTTGAACTTGCCCAGGTCGTCAAGTTTGGCGGTCATACAGAACACTTCAATGACAGCGGCGCTACTCGACAACGGTGGGTGAATACTCACGACGTGTTAGCGGTTCCTTACGACATTCCGATTCCAGGCTGTCGCAACGATGTGGTCAACACGCTGCGCCTCTGGTCGGCCTCGGGTACGGACGAGTTTGATCTCACAGAATTTAACGCAGGTTCCTACGCCGATGCAGTTGCAGAAAAAAATGCTACGGAAAATATCACTATGGTGCTGTATCCAAACGCGACTACCGAAATGGGTCGCGAGCTACGCTTGCGCCAACAGTATTTCCTGGTGTCGGCCAGCATGCAGGATAATTTACGTGACTGGACTGAGCGGCACGGCCACAGCCTGGATGGCTTTGCCGAGAAAAACTGCTTTCAGTTAAACGACACACACCCTGCTGTGGCGGTTGCAGAGCTCATGCGTCTGTTGCTCGATGACTATAGTATGAGTTGGGACGCAGCCTGGTCGATTACCCATCGAACCATGGCCTACACCAATCACACGTTGTTACCAGAGGCGTTGGAGCTCTGGTCAGTTGCTTTATTTGAGCAGCTGTTACCGCGTATTCTGGAGATAATATACGAAATAAACGCACGCCTGATCGAACAAATCGGGCGTCGCTGGCCTGGTGACAACGAGCGTATTCGCCGTATGTCGCTTATTCAGGAAGGACACGAACCGATGGTGCGAATGGCGTATCTTGCCATTGTTGGCAGCTACTCCATTAACGGCGTTGCGCAACTGCATTCGCAACTATTGCAAAAAGGTCTGTTCCACGACTTTTACGAACTGTGGCCCGAACGTTTTAACAACAAGACCAACGGCGTCACTCAGCGCCGCTGGTTGGCAGCGTGCAATCCCAAACTTGCCGAGCTTATCAGTAAACAAATAGGCGAAGAATGGATGATCGACCTTGATCAGTTGTCAGGTCTTCAACCTTTGGCGACCGATGAAGGTTTTCAGCAAGAGTGGATACAGGTTAAGCACGACAACAAAGTACGTTTAGCCGATTTGATTCGCGCGCGCTGCGACATCGAAATTAGTCCCGACATGATGTTCGATGTTCAAGTAAAGCGCATTCACGAATACAAACGTCAACTGCTCAACGTGTTACACGCCATCCATCTGTACGACCGTATTGTACGTGGTGACGGCGACAACCTCGTGCCGCGCGCAATTATCATTGGCGGTAAAGCGGCTCCTGGTTACGAAATGGCCAAGAGCATCATCAAGTTTATTAACAACGTTGCTAACGTGATTAATACTAATCCTCTAACACAAGACAAATTGCGCCTGGTGTTTGTTCCCGATTACAACGTATCTGCCATGGAAGTTATTTGCCCGGCCGCTGAGTTGTCAGAACAGGTGTCTACTGCGGGCAAAGAAGCCTCTGGTACGGGCAACATGAAATTCATGATGAACGGCGCGATTACCATTGGCACGCTCGACGGAGCCAATGTTGAAATTCGCGAAGCAGTAGGTGATGAGCACTTTTTCTTGTTTGGCATGGACGTCGACGAAGTCGCGGCGGCACGGCAGGGTTACGACCCGGCAGCAATAATTGACAGTGACCCAGATTTTTCTCGCGTGATGAAACTGCTGGACAGTGCCCATTTCAATCAGTTTGAACCAGGCGTACTGGACTCAGTTATTGCCTCAGTTCGCAACCCACAGGACTCGTGGATGACTGCGGCCGATTTTCGTAGTTTCATTGACGCCCAATCGCGTGTAAACGAGGCGTACAAAAATCAGTTTGAATGGAACCGCAAGAGCATTCTAAACACAGCGGCGTCCGGTCCTTTTTCAACCGATCGCACCATGCGCGACTACAACCGTGACATTTGGCACTTACAACCGGTGATACCGACAAGCTCATGATAGTCGTCGGATCTACGGACAAGCTCGGTGCCAGCTGGGACGGCGCCGGGGTGAACTTTGCTCTGTATTCCGAGCACGCAAGCCGCGTTGAGTTGTGTCTGTTTGATCCCGACGGAAAGTCCTCCGAAAGCTATGAACTGCCCGATTGCAAAGCCGGTGTTTGGAACGGCTATGTACCCGATTGTCGGCCAGGCCAGCACTACGGATACCGGGTACACGGCGAATACCGCCCAGAGAAAGGTTTGTACTTCAATGCGCACAAGCTTCTTATTGACCCTTATGCGCGACAGCTTACGGGACCGTTAGTCTGGGACAACGCGGTATACGGTTACGCAGCCGGTTCGCACAAGAGTGAACAGCTACAGATAAACACTAAAGACAGCGCCGCTTTTGTACCGAAAGCCATCGTCCAGGGTCACTCGCAGATTGCTATGGCCACTCGGCCCATGACCGCTTGGGAAAATACGGTCTTGTACGAGCTAAACGTGCGTGGATATACCATGCGACATCCTGCGGTGGCAGAAGTTGATCGAGGCCGGTTTACCGGGCTCGCGGTAAACGAAGTATTGCAATACATTAAAGCGTTGGGCGTAACAGCCATTGAGTTACTGCCGTGTCATGCCTTTGCGGATGAACAGTTCCTGGTCGACAAAGGCCTGGGTAATTTTTGGGGCTACAACAGCCTGAATTTTTTCGCGCCCCATACACGTTACCTGCGCGACAATCGAATTGAAGAATTCAAAGAGCTGACCAATTCAATCCACGACGCTGGCCTGGAAGTCATATTGGATGTTGTCTACAATCACACGGCAGAAGGCGATCATCTCGGGCCGACTTTGAGTTTCCGTGGCATCGACAATCTAACGTACTACCGCACCATTCCAGTATC
>QIGP01000108.1 GCA_003228965.1 Gammaproteobacteria bacterium | reverse complement strand
CCAGTTGAGCCACTGCGCGCAGGTTTTGGCACCCATTTCTGCCCAGGCTTCGCGTTCGTCGAACTCTCTGATCATAACCAGAAAGCGATACGTAGCGGCGTGAATGTGGGCGGCCAGGCAGGAGATTTCGTCGGCCAGAATTTCGTTCTGGGTGGGCTGTATTTTGGCGGATTGCATGAGCTTTCCTTAGCTGTATGTATAAACAGTATTATACTCAATTTATCATTATAAATCAATAGAATAAGTAATTTTAAAGGATCGATTTTGGCTACGATCTCCAGCTTTTCAACTTGATAAGAATCGAGAATCATTACGCGTTTAATGACCGTAAATTGCCGTTGAGAGCGGCTTCTGGGCACCTCTAATGCCTAACGATTTGCAGATTGAGATTCACGAGTCCACGGATGGACGAGGTGCCCTTCCGTCGCGATTGAATTTAACAGTGGCGTCTAATCGCGGCTGAAGCCACTCCCACGGTAAAACAAAAAGCACTTCCCCCGAGCACTTTACTGTTGCTGTACCTGACCAGCGGTATTCCAACTACGGCCTAAATCTGCGATAGAGTCGTCGAATCTTTCAGCTCTACTTAACCACACGCAATTGCTTAAGCCCGCGCACGCGAAGTTCAGAATCAACTACAGCCATTTCGTCGCTACCCATTTTGCACGTACCCGATGGGTGGTAAGCGCTTTCAACAGACGACCGTACGAACTGATCGATCTCAGCGTCGCTCTGTACGTGTTCACCAGGCTGAATTTCACCATCACGATAAGGGTCGAAAGCGGCTTGTCCGATAATTTCACGGGTCAGACGCACACACGCCCTGAACCCCTCGATATCCGTCTTATGATTCAGGTAGTTGAATAAAATATCGGGTTTGTCGTTAACGTCGCCGCTTTGAGCCCTGATCCAGCCGCGACTCTCAGGTTTATTACGGCCAACGTGCACCTGAAACCCATGCCCCTTAAAGGCAGCTTTCCAGTTTCCTGAAATACGGCAGACAATGTTGGTAACTCCAGTCGCGAGCACCGTGTTCTTCCCATTCATCGAAATCGGATGCATGGCCGCACACAAACACCATGCCGTTAATAGAGGAAGAACCACCCAGGACCTTGCCTCTTGGACAATGCAAAACGCGACCGTCGAGACCAGTCTCCGGCAACGACTCGAATCCCCAGTTGTATTTCGTCGTATTCATTGGAATAAACAGCGCCGTAGGCATTTGAATAAAAATGCTGCGGTCGCTTCCACCTGCTTCCACCAGCAATACAGTGACGTTCGGATCTTCTGTGACTCGATTTGCCAAAATACAGCCCGCAGAGCCCGCTCCGACAATTATATAATCGTACTCGAGGCGGCTCATGAGTTGGCAACTTGCGGTAAACAGATACGCTTTTTCATGGCCACAATCTAACTCAAACACGAACTATTGGCACTCTTTGGAGTCTGTGTGAAAGCCTTCACATCGTCATTACGAGTACGAAAGCGAATATAGCAATCGTAACCCCGTAACCCCGTAACCCCGTCATTGCGAACCCGCGAAGCGGGTGTGGCAATCTCCGTCAGGTTAGTGGATTCAAGCGGTTATGCCGCCGTAGCGTTAAGATATTGCCACGCCCTTCGGGCTCGCAATGACAACGTGAAAAAACCTCTCGGCACGTTTAAGTTGAGCTCGCACCAAGTCGCTGCAATAACAGATTCTGACACTTGCAGTTACCTGTTCTGCTGCAAAGCTCGCTACACTATTGGCCTCTACCAATTTACGAGCCCACTATGTCCTCGCCCAACGTTCTAAAGTTATCTGGACCATAAAATTGGGGAGTTTCTGCAAGTGCTCGATGAATGTGATTTCAGTAGCAACACTCATCGAGCTAACCGGGGGAGACCCACAGCAACTGGCCTGCCCCATTGACGGCAGCAGCGTACTTTCACTGACAGAAAAGGATCAAGAAAAGGCACGCCAGTCGCACCGCCACAGCGAATATTGTGCTGAAGGCTCAGTCGTTAAAACCGACTTACAAAATTAAACGGGTTGACTCAATTACTGTAACCACCAAGACTATTAGCAAGGAATCAACTCATGAAAACCAGAACACTGAAACGCCTTATTCCATCGATAGAAACCTCCGATGGCGCCGGCGTAAAACTTCGCCGCAGTCTTGGCGGAAGCAGTGCGCTTAGAGTCGACCCTTTTTTAATGTTGGACGAATTCGGTACCGACAATCCCGACGACTACATTGCAGGCTTCCCAGCTCATCCTCACAGAGGGTTTGAAACGGTGACGTACATGCTCGACGGCCATATGCGCCACGAAGATCACATGGGCAACGCAGGCGAACTTACCGAAGGTGGCGTTCATTGGATGACAGCCGGACGTGGTGTCATTCACTCAGAGATGCCGCAGCAAAAAGAAGGCCGCAGTACTGACCGGATAACCTATGGATTTTAGTGCCTTGAGGCCATCCCGGTATGAGTTTAGTCGGCAAGAAGAGCTCCCTTTTTTAACAGCGGACCTCATTTTCCCCGTAGGAGCCGCTCCTATGCTAAGAGTTAAACCTACTTCTGGGATTTAGTTGCAACTATATTAGAAACAGAACCGTTCAATAGAAACCAAATTCGCATTTAACCTCCCCATTATTGGCTGGAGTTTGCGCTTCCCATTACCGTCTGCGAATATGACAAATGGGTCAGGTTAATTCATGTGCAATCGTGACTCTAAAAAGAATGAAAAACCAAGCCTTTTCATCATCACTCATAGCACTTTGGCAATAGGGGAATTAGCCGCACACACAAAGCATCCACAGTGATGCACGGCGGTGTGCACTCAACGCAAACAGGGGATCGTCATGAAAATAGTAAAACTGATAAGCGCGATAGTTATCGCAGGCTTTTTTAGTGCAGACGTCGTAGCCGACGATCTCACTTGGGGAAAAGCCAAAAGCTCAATGTCGTCAAAAGAGTTGGCCAGTAAATGTGCCATGCTCGACGACCCGAAGAAACGTCCACGTATGGACGCTCTTCTTAACAAACTTCTCGTACTGTGTGACCGCACCAGTGAATTTGGCGGGGTTGAGTCCGAAAAGTACGACCCGGACCACGACACCAAACGCATTCCTGGTACCGACGTTGAAGTGAACGACGAC
>QIGP01000359.1 GCA_003228965.1 Gammaproteobacteria bacterium | reverse complement strand
TCGCGACTGCCAGCCTGTTTGTGCCCATCCAAATCGCCCATCCGTTCTGGATGGTTGCGTTCTTGGTGCTCACGGCCGTCACGTTCAGCCTGTTCGGCTTTATCATTGGCGTTTGGGCTGACGGCTTTGAAAAGCTTCAGATTGTGCCGTTGCTGATCGTCACCCCACTCGCGTTTCTGGGCGGCACCTTCTACTCGATCAACATGCTGCCCCCATTTTGGCAGACCGTTTCCCTGGCCAATCCGGTTGTCTATCTGGTGAGCGGCTTTAGGTGGAGCTTCTATGGGATCTCTGACGTCAACGTTGGCTTCAGCCTTGCGATAACGCTGGCTATTCTCGTCGCTTGCCTCGCTGTAATTTGGTGGATATTCAAGACCGGCTACCGCATCAAGACATGAAACACGCGGGCTAACTCCCAACACCCGCGCACTGATGCTACAACGCATCACCCGAGACCATCTGAGGACACACCATCCGTGTCCAAGATAGAAGAACGGCTTGCGACATGGTAGCAACGATTCAGGGGGCAATCGCCAAGCGCTACCGGTTGGGAGATTTGGAGCTATGACATCGCGACCTCGGAGCACGGCCGCAACGGTCGGTTTCGGCTTGGAACGACTGGCTCTCTTCAGCTTGCGCTATCCAAAGGCGATGCTTGCCTGGGTCTCGTTGGCCGTTGCCATTCTGGTGGGCTGCGCTCTCCAGCTTCAGTTTGAAAGCGACACCCGTGCGATTTTCCGTTCGCAAAGCCCGGAGTACGCCAAACTCGAACAGGTCTCCCGCTACTACCCTGGGCTCTTAAACCAGGTTTTGTTGACAGTTGAAGGCGCGGAGCTACACACCGCTCCAGGCCTCGAACTCCTGCGCTCTTTGCATCTCGAGTTGGAATTCGTTGACGAAGTTAAAAGCGTTGTTTCTCTGTTTTCCGCCCGTCATCCTCCAAAGAGTGCCACAGAAACAGGAAAGCCGTTTGTTCCCGATCCGCTTGATGATTCGGTAGATATCGGTGCCGTTCGCTCGGCAATTCACGGTCACCCGATGATCGCTGAGAAGTTACTGTCGGGCGATGGAAAGACCGCACTTCTGATTGTCACCCTGAGGGAAGAAATTCGGGACCTGGAGACCACCGACGCGGCCATAACCAAAATCCGCGAGACGGCCGACGCAACCCTGAAAGGTTCCAAGCTCACGTTTGCGGCCACCGGCCTTGCGGTTATTCGCACAGAGGTAATCAATTCGCTGATGCGCGACCAGATTATTTTTATTCTGGCAGGCATCGCGATCGGCCTCGTGTTCTCCTACATGTACTTCAAAGATATTCAGTACGTGTTGATCGCCAATATCCCTGTCGCGGTTTCCATCTCAGGCCTGCTTGGCGGCATGTGGCTCACTGGCCAGAAAGTCAACGTTCTCTCCAGCATGGCGACACCGCTGATTACCGTGATCTCTCTGGCGAGCGCGCTCCACTTGACGTTTGCCATCCGCCGCGCTTCCGTCACCGACTCCGACCTCAAGTCCGCAATCACCACCGCAATCATGGAAACAGGCCCGGGCTGTATTCTCTCGGCGCTGACGACCGCACTCGCGTTGCTTGCGCTGACAATCGCGCCATTTCCGTTCATCTACAATTTCGGCGTTGTCTCGGTGTGCGGTGCGGTGTTTGCGTTGCTGGCGACTCTGTTGACGCTTCCTGCCGCCGCCTACCTCATCTTGAAGGTCTGGCCACCTTCCCACGCACATAGCAAACAACAAAACCCACTGACATTTTTTACTGACGGCCTGTGCCACTTGTCAGCGATAAGTGTCAACCGTGCTCCGTGGTTGATTACCGGTATCGGAGTTGTCGCACTCATCGTACTTGGCACGGTCTACCTGCAAAATCGCCCGAACTACACGTCCGCTGAGAATCTACCTCGATCCAGTGAGGCGTCGCAGACTATGAAGCGGATTGATGAAAAGCTGGCCGGCACCAGCAGCATAAGGGTGTTGCTCCAATGGCCGGAAGATACCAAATTCCCTTCGGTTCCAGCACTCGACGTTATTTCTGATGCCGACAATATCGTGTCGCAACAGTATTGGATTACGACCGTTTGGTCCCTTGGGAAGGTCGTTAACTGGGCCGAGACCAATGGGCTCAACCGTGAAGACAGCCTCAAAGTTGTTAAACAAATTAGAGGGCATCTCAACGGGCAAGTGCTTACTACAAATCCGAACACCGCAATGATCACCGGGTATTTCCCCGATACGAATTCAATCGTTTTGCTGCCCAGGCTGCAAACACTTCAAGCTGATCTCAATGTGTTTCGCAAAAAGTGGCCCGAAGTTCGAACAACACTTACCGGTGCCAGCACGTTGGAAGCCATCACCAGCAGCGCAATGATTAAAACTCTCAACTGGAGTCTGTTGTCAGCGATTGGGTTGATTATCGTGCTGATTACAGTCGCGTTGCGTTCACTGCGCGCTGGTGCCATATCCATCTTGCCAAACCTGCTACCGATTGCAGCAGGCGGGACGTACTTATACGTCACTCAACAAGGCCTACAGTTTACCAGTGTGGTTGCGTTTACTGTCGGCTTTGGGATCGCCGTCGACAGTACGATCCACTATCTCAACCATTACAGAATGGCGCGAAATGAGGGACTAAATACACAAGATGCCATCACCCGAACGACAATGAACGTCGGGCCTGTGCTGATCATCACCACCATCCTGGTCTCTGCCAGTCTGGGCGCCACCATTCTCTCTGACCTGCCGATGGTCCAGCTTTACGGGAAGGTCTCGATCATCGTGCTTACAACCGCTTTGATTGCTGACCTGCTGGTCCTGCCCGCAATTATTACTGTGCTTGAGCGCGGTACAGAAAGCGCGCAACCCGCGTCAACCTCCTCCGCTTAGGCATTGAACTCTGTCCGGAGGTAAATTGACCTCATCCTGTCCGCGGTCAAATGCAAAAAACGGCCCGCTGGTACGAAACCGCGAGCCGTTTTAGGTTTGTAAATTCAAGGCTGCGAGCTCTACTTGCGCCGCAGCGACATCGTCGCAGAGCCCTGGTTGCTTGTCATTGAAACCGTCTGGCGATTTCCCGACAGAGTAATCGTGACCTTGCCACTGGCATTGTACTCTGAGTTGTGGAAGGTGCCGGAATAG
>QIGP01000009.1 GCA_003228965.1 Gammaproteobacteria bacterium | reverse complement strand
TGGTGCCTCGGGAAAAATCGGTAGCGAAATCGTGTCCCAACTGGCCTCAAGCCATGAAGTTATAAAAATCGGTTCTCGTTCAGGTGACTTCGTAGTTGACTACACCGATAGCGCCTCGGTGGAAGCTGCATTTCAGAAATTACAGAACCTCGATGCGGTAATTGTGGCTGTTGGAGGCGATAGTCAATTTAAGCCCTACAATCAACTTGCTGACGACGATTTCCGATTCGGCGCAGAAAGAAAACTCGTGGCGCAGTTCAGGATTGTTCGGCTATCCGAACAACACATCAATGACAATGGCTCAATTACACTCACAAGTGGTTTTCTCACCGACTATCCGAATCCGGCAAGTATCGCGACAGGACCATTTAATGCTGCGATAGACACTTTTGTAAGACAAACGGCTAGCCTGCTGGGTCGCGGTATTCGGCTCAATGTCGTTAGCCCTGCTCCGGTGGTGGAACCTGATCGAATAGGTGAAGGCTTGGTGAGTGCCGCGCAAACAGCTGAGGCCTATGTCGAATCAGTGGAAGGAACCGATACTGGCAAAGTCTTTAGAATTTGGGGTGGTCTGCCTCAGGTGGACAAGTGAGCATTTCAAGTAACTCGCAACCTAACCAGTTGAAGCAGTGTGCGCCTACGGCGCCGGACCAGCCTACGGCTAGCCGCTGTTCAAGGCGTTGTGCTCCAAGAAAATAATCATGTCATTAGGTAAAAACCTTGTAGATCTAGTGGCCGAGATGGGAACTCGGTTAGGATTTGATGTGGAAATTGAAGTGGAAGCATCTGAATCCGCTTGGGTTGACGTTGTTTGGTTTAATAAGCGATTTTCATTCAATGCCGTGGGAATAAAGAAGGGAAAAATGCGCTTCTCTCCTGTAATTCCAGTCGCAGCATTCGAAATAGAAATAAAAACAGGAACGAATGCGAAGCATATAAAAGGTAGCGTCTCCAACCTTGATAATTTAGGGGCGCAGCTTAGTATAATTGGGATAGGATCTGGTAATCTTGAAGCAATTAGAAAGCCTGCGGTACATAAAAATAAGAACGATTCTGAATTGCAAAAAATATTAATGGATAGAGTATATCGGTGGGTATATGCGGAAGCACAACCACGAGGCAGGGTAGTAATTATGTTTGAGGAGGAAATTGTCTCCTGGGCTACTCATATTGGCGTTGATGTTGAACAATTTAGAGCATAACCAGTGCGAGCAGTTCGCGCCTGCGGCGCCGGACCGGCGAACCGCCGGCCGCTGTCGCAGGCGTTAGGTGTCACATTAAGAGCATCCTGTTAATCGTCGTTTCCGTACTCCTCGCCGGGTGTCCTCTGCTGATTCAGGGCATGATTCGAAACGATTCCGGCCAACCTTTGCATCATCTGACAGACTGGAAGCCACTTGAGGAACCTATACCACTCGGAGAGTCTAGAAAAGTTAAACTGTTCTACCCTGGAGCATGTGTGGAACTAATTGCTGGTGGCGTTTCTCGTTACTTCGAAGTTCCAATACCTTCTGAGGAATCTCGACTTTCTGGACATTGGTATGCGACTTATTCAGTAGTATTCTTGCCCGACGGACTCTATTTCGAAACCGATGGTCGCGCTGGCGCGAAGTTTAAAGAGATGGATGATTGTGACACATAACAAGTTGAAGCAGTCGGACGGCCAACAAGTTGGCCGCCGCAGCTCAAAGCATTAGGCCGCATTTCGCCGAGTTACGCGAGTACTGCCGGTTTTGCTGGCATGGCAATCTGGATGAATGAAGGTCCGAATTCTATTGTGCTTGTTGAAGAAAGACGGCTAGCTGCTCGTTCGGACTCGGGGCAGTCATCGCCAATTCAAGCATTCCATGAAACGAGGTACGGTAACTGTATCCGGACAACCCGGGATCGAAATTCCAACGGGTACACTAAACAGCATTCTTAAGCAGGCTGGGTTAAAATCAAGGAAATGAAATATCTCGTCGTCGCCGAAAAAAGCGAAAATGGATTCGGGGCCTACGTCCCGGATCTTCCCGGGTGCGTTGCAGCTTCTGAATCTAGAGATGAAGTGGTGGTGCTAATTCAGGAGGCAATCGAGTTTCATTTAGAAGGTCTGACGATATCCGGTGAGCCAATACCTCCGCCCAAGTCTCAGAGCGAGATTGTAGAGGTTCATGCGGCCTAACCAGCGCATGAAGTCGTTCGCTACTACGCTCACTGCGACGCGGCTACCGCCGCGGGCGTTATGGGGCTGTATCAGCGGCCTGCCATCTTTGCGAAACACGCAGCATGATATGCTCAGTTCTTCCACATCAGTAGCGATACACATACAAGGGAAAGGTTAAAACCAATAACTGAGGAAGATTATGAAAACTCTCAGGTGCGATCTATGCGAAGTTACTGCGGAGGGCGAGACATTCGAAGAATGGATGAAAGCACTTCAACCTCATTACATGGAGGCTCATGCTGACGTGATGAACGACCCCAGTCATGGCAAGGAGCATATGGAAAAGTGGATGGCTGAAAATAAGACGAGGTTTGAGGCTGAGTAGCAAAACGTTGTCGACTTTTGTGGTGGTGCCCCATAACCAGGCGATGCAGTTCACACCTGCGGCTGCCGGACCGCCGTACCGCCAGCCGCTGATCAACGGCGTTATATGTCTTAGTCAATCATCGTGGTAAATCGATCAGCAATTCTTCTAAGGTACCAAACTCCGGCTATCATCTGGATAAACGAGGCTGATCCATACGATGACGATCCTGGGAACACGGCTGAGAGTGTGAATGAGGAGCGCACTGTCTATCTCATTAGTGACACTGACGGTGAATCTGATGAGGCGGTGGAGCGATGGATCAAGCGAAACTACAAAGCACTATTTGAGGAAGAACTGGACGGGTGGTACACCGATCCAGCATTGTGGCCGCAGAAACGTACATTAAGATTATTCAGGGAGTGGTTCGACGTGGAATGTCACACTGTGCTAATTGATACGGTTGATGGGGCAATCTACGATGATGACGACATATAACCAGTGTGAGCAGTTCGCGCAGCAAGCTGCGCCGGACCGCCCTTCGGCCGGCTGCTGTCACAGGCGTTATGCTGAAGAGAATCTAGTTTCATGCCTGAACCCGATCCAGCGAGAATCATGACCTTTGCAACGCCGAAAGATCTCGGCCGGTGGCTCAAGGTGAA
>QIGP01000251.1 GCA_003228965.1 Gammaproteobacteria bacterium | reverse complement strand
TGGAGATGCCTGGGTTTAAGGAGTGGGTGATTCGCAATAGAACGTAAGCATCTTGCTGTTGAGTTTTGTTTCTAGAAAACAGGATATCTTCGGAGCGGTTATTTAGACTGTAGATAAGAGGCTAACGTTATGAATGAGATAACCCTCAAATTGCTTGAGGAAGCAAGTAGGATGGCTTGTTAAAAAAGCCGTAGAACAGCTCAACGGTGAGATTAAATTCGTGCAAGATGATGGGTGCACTACGTGTATTGAAGTCATATTGTGATGTCAGCTAGAAACAGTTACAAACTACGATTCGTAGCTTAACTTCCAATGGCCCGAATAGAGCGGTCTGCTAAAAGCTGCCCGTTTCGGATTCCAGAATCGAACGTAGAATATCGCGCCATTCCTGGTAACGCTGCTCAAGGCTGCCGTCCAGTTCAACGACGCGTCCTTCAACCTCAACCACCGTTGGGTCCACTTCGTTTCTAAACCCTAACGCCCACCGGCGCAGGTTCTGCTCTTCCATTTTGAGCCATTTGTAGTGCTCGTAGCTTTCCTTCATTGCGCTGTAGCTACCGGGTCTGTCGGTGGCCTCTTTGTTTCGGCGTCGTGCTTCTCCATTGAGTCGGTAGCGCGTCAGTCGCTCCTGGTAGCGTAACCATAAATTATAGCTTTGAGCCGTTTTCAAATAGAGGTTTGAGTATTGTTCGTCTATGGCATCGATGAACTTGTACTCAAAGTCGCGGATGCGCGTGATTCTGTCGAGCATTGGGTCTTCTTTTGCAGGCAATCGTGCAAGCTCATATCGATTATCCACTGTAGACTTAAGATACGGGCCGTACGCTTTGGGAAGAAGATTTCCGGCGTAGCGCAATCGAGCTACTTCACGGTTTCTCTCAAGTTGTGCTTCGGGGTAGGCTGAGCGAGCTATCACCAAGTCGGCGGCAAATTGCCTGAATACGTTTTGAAATGAGTTCGAAATCTCAACTGTGTTGTTAGGGTCGGCGCTGCCGGACGTCATTGAATAAACGCCTTTGGCCCACTCGTTTCCAAATGCATCGTGGGCTTGCAGTTGCACTTCCAATTTCTCGCCATTGGATTTTCGAATAAGGCCGCGAATCGAAATTTCATCTCCGGGACTGGCGTGAGGAACCACTCGCACGGCGCCCCATTCGTCGCTCTCCATGAGTATTTCGCGCAACACAAAAGGCAGGAAGCGTGCTTCGATGGCTCTGACTTGTGGAAATACCGCCAGTTGCCGATGGGTTGACGTATCTTCAGGTATGCCCGGATCGAACAACACTATTGAGATGTCCTGTTGACGAGTTTCCTGGATGGCGGGCGCAGTGGTTAGAAACTCAAGTGGCGTCGACTGCCCAAACACATGGTGAACGGGTGTAAGACCCAAGCCACTTATTAGTAGCGCAGCGATATTGACCAGGTAAGCGAGCCTCATCTAGTCACGCTCCTCTCGTTTATAGCAAACCCGTTTTCTGGTTAAGGTTTGCTCACAATCGTAGGGGGAGGGCAACGGCTCAAAACGGTAGTAGAACCGGTTCAGCGTGTACGGTGTGCCAGAGATGGGAGATGTAAGCGTTGTAGCTACGTTGAGCTCCTGTCCGTCTGGAGAGAGCGTCAGGCGATGTGTGATGGTTATTCCGTCAGGAAGCGCGACGTGAAAAGCCATTTTGGTGCCATCCCAGCCACAGATTTCCCGACCCAGGGGAGACTCGAATTTCTGGGCGGTACTGTTGCTGAATTCACAGGTTAAATCGAAATCGTCCTGGCGCTCTACGGCGATTGACTGGATATCGTGGTCGATAAAGAGGGTGTCCGATCGGGTGATCGAGTCGGCCAGTCTCGCCATGGCAATGATGGGTCCAAGAGATGGTGACGATGAAGTAAAGCCTGCATTGCGACGTTCGTTGGGTGATGAAGATCCACGGGATGAGCGATTGAGTCGTCGAGCCAGGCGCGTGATATTTTCCTGAATATCACCGCCACGCGAATAGTTTCTTTCCCACGACCCGTCAAAATTTACCGGCATGATGGAGCCTCGCACGTTGGGTACAGGAGGAGGCTCTGGTTTTTGGCTGGCGCAGCCCGCTAGCGGAATGAGCAGGAGCAATCCCATGCAGTAGATACTGTGCCTCGAATTGGCTGGCATAATAAGTTCAATTTATGTCTCTATATTGAGTAGGTTCGAAGCATGCAGGAGCAAATAGTTCAACTATAGAGGTTAACTCATGCGAATCCTGAACAGGCCGTCGGCTCTCGGTAGTTATAGAAGAGATTCTACTGTAGTGATAGTCGATAGAACAGCTTGTAAAAACATGGGCCATAGCGCCAAAATAGCGCTATATACAGCCTTTGAGGCTTGAGAAATCTTAAGTTGAGTCACATTCGGCTTGTGCCATACTTAAAACGTGCAAAACAAGCTTCTCAACCGACTGAACATCCGCTCAACGAATCAAGTGTAGATCTGATGCAAAAACTCGAATCGAACGTGCTGATAATTGACGACGATGCCCAGCTGCGTGTGATGTTGGCAGAGCTTCTGCGCCTGGAAAATTATGCGGTTGATACAGCAGCCGACGGTGTCGACGGACTGTCTGTGCTTGCAAAAAAAGCTTACGACCTTGTCATTCTTGACGTAATGATGCCGCGGAAAAATGGTTTTGAAACTCTTAAGAGAATTCGCAAGAGCTCGTCAACTCCGGTCATTATGCTGACTGCACGCGGAGAGGCCGACGACCGTATCCTGGGCCTTGAGCACGGTGCCGACGACTACATTGCCAAACCGTTCAATCCTCGAGAGCTACTGTTGCGAATTAAGGCCATACTCAAACGAAGTCACTCGGAGAATTCGCTGGACGATCCTCTACTAACCGCTGGCACACTGGAAGTGGATACAAAGCGACTTACAGCGACACTCGAAGGCAAGAATTTGGTTCTAACCGGGGCCGAGCTTCGCGTACTGGAAGCACTTATGCGTACGCCCGGAAGAGCTGTCGGACGTGAAGCGCTTAACGAATTTGCGCTCGGTCGAGAGTTAACTCCCTTCGATCGAGCATTGGATACGCATATAAGCAATTTACGCGGCAAGCTCAAAAGTACCGATTCAATTGGAATTCGAAGCGTACGAGGCGAAGGGTACCTGCTGGTGGCGAATTAAGCGTGCGCAGTATTT
>QIGP01000125.1 GCA_003228965.1 Gammaproteobacteria bacterium | reverse complement strand
GCATCCGCTTCGGCCAGCGAGTTGGTTATTAATGGTCTGGCACCGTTCATGGATATTACGCTTGTCGGCGAAAAGTCTTTCGGCAAGCCGGTTGGGTCTTATGGCCACGACTTCTGCGATAAAACTGCGGTTCCTATTGCCTTTACCAATCTGAATGCTTCGGGTGAGGGCGACTATTTCGATGGTTTCGAAGTTGACTGTCCGGCGACAGACGATTTGTCGCAGCCACTTGGCAGTGAGCTTGAAGGCATGTTGGCGGAAGCTATTGCGGTGATGTCTACAGGAGTCTGCTCGCCAACGGCGGTTCAGGCGAAGTCGAACCGTAACCTGCCAACGTCCAAAGCGCGTTCGGTGTTTCGAGAAGAAGCGGAGTTTCGTGGTTTGTTGGGTGCGTTTTAGGGCTTCAGTTTTGTTGGGGTTTTATTGTGTATTCAATCGCGGCTGAAGGGCACCTCTAACAGTAAACATTCCGGTAAACAGTATGCATCACAGTAACCAGTAGCCAACACAGAAAGCATCACAGAAAACTGAAAACATCAGGCCACACTGTTATTATTCGGCGAATACAGTATTGGAAAACTAACCTAACTTCGCAGACCCCGCCCACCATCCACAGCCAAAATCTGCCCGGTAGTAAATGTAGCATCTCGCAGCAAAAACAAAGCGGCGCGAACGATATCGTCAGGGTTGCCGCTGCGTTTTAGCAACGTACTGTCGACAATCGACGTTTTGCCGTCTTCAGACAGGTCATTCTCAGGCCACATAACTGGACCTGGCGCAATGCCGTTAACACGAATTTCGGGGCCAAGTTCCTTGGCCAGTGACTGAGTCATCATAAGCAGTCCGGCTTTGGCTGCGCAGTATACAGGGTGTTCGGCTAGCGGTCGTGACGCGTGAATATCGATCATGTTCAATATGGCGCCGCCGCGACGTTTGAGCTCGCCGGCCAACGCCTGGCTCAGGAAGAACGGCGCACGTAAGTTACTCGCCATCAGGTCGTCCCAATGTTCTGCGGTGACGGTTCCTACCGGAGTAGGGTAGAACGTCGATGCGTTGTTAATAAGAACGTCGACTTGCCCAAAGCACTCAATAACACTTTTAGCCAGCGGTTCAATCGCCGCTTTATCGCCAAGATCGGCTTGCACGCAGCGCGCAGAATTAGCACGGCAGGCGTTAAGCTTGCCGCACAGCGCGTCGGCGTCTTCCGATGAGTTCCGGTAGTGAATAACAATGCGAGCACCATCAGCGTGCAAATGTGCAGCCATGGCGGCGCCAAGCCTTCGAGCACCGCCGGTAACGAATATAACTTTATTGTTGAGACTAAGTGTCGGAGCAGGAGTAGGCGACATGATGAATCCCTGGAATGTGGCGTCTTTAACAACGCTGTTATAAGCTCCGCGCGAACGTTTGTCTACGCGCGCAGTGCGAGTCGAGGTAAGCACATGTTTGAAGCCACAACCGATACGGCAGCATTGCCAACTCCGAATGACGACGCGCTAGGACACAGCGCCCAGCTGGTCGCGGCCGTTCAAGCGGCCATTGCACAAGCGGGTCAAGCGATATCGCTGGGTGAGTACGTGCACCAGGCGTTGTATGCATCAAACCTTGGGTATTATGCCGCGGGGACGCGGAAGTTTGGTGAGCAAGGAGACTTTGTCACGGCGCCGGAACTTGGCTCCGTATTTGCCGAGTGCGTAGCGCGAGGTATCAGGCGAGTCTTTGCGCAGCTGAACCACGCAGATCGCGGCCACGCCTGTGTTCTGGAGCTTGGTGCTGGTAGTGGCCAGTTCGCGTATGACTGCCTGTTGGGTTTGCACGCCGTTAAGGTAAAACCTGCACGCTATTACATCCTCGAAGTCAGTGCCGATTTGCGCGAGCGCCAACAAGAGTTGCTGGCGACGCTGCCGCACGATTTGTTTGCCCTTGTGGAGTGGCTCGACGCGCCGCCCGCAAAACCGTTTGAAGGCGTAATCTTCGCCAACGAAGTCATAGACGCGCTTCCGATGGAGCGTTTCTGCGTGACAGCAGAGGGTGATGTGCGGATGGAATGCATTGACACAGACATGGCGACCGCAAGCGGCCTGCGCTCGGTTGGTGTGCCTGCGACGGCGCCGATTGCCGAGGCGGTAGCCAGTCTTCAGAAAGAGTTGGGTGGTGGAGATCCCTGGCAGCTACCGTTCGAAAGTGAAATACGTATTGGTCTTGCCGACTGGCTGCACAGCGTAACCAAGAGCCTCACGCGTGGCGTGGTGCTATTTGTCGACTACGGTTCCGATGCGGCTGAACTGTATCGCAGCGATCGTACGTCCGGGACCTTGCTGTGTCACTACCGTCACCGGGCTCACGACGGTGTGTTGCTGTGGCCGGGTTTGCAGGACATCACTTGTTGGGTCGATTTCTCGCAGGTGGCTACTTCCGCAGTGGAGCTTGGCTGGACTCTCGACGGGTACACCACCCAGGCCCATTTGCTCATTGACCTGGAGCTGGACGACGTACTGACAGCGCGGTTTGAGAACGCCAGCACGACTCGCAGGCTTCGCCTGGCAAGTGAAGTGAAACAATTAACGCTGCCGGGAGAAATGGGCGAGAGATTTAAGGCGATTGCCTTGTCGCGCGGCCTGGAGCATGGCTTACTTACGCCTGCTCACACGAGTCTTGAGCGACGGTTATAGGACACCTTCAATAACGCTGAGATTGGACTGACAGGATTCAAGACGCGAATTCTTCGGGTATTAACGACCTCTCAAGTCACTTACGAAAAATGACCACTAATAACGAAAAACTAAAGGGTTGAATCACGCATGACACTTACGCAAGTCATAGTTCTGGCGCTGGTCCAGGGTCTCACCGAATTTTTACCGATATCAAGTTCAGGGCACTTGATTTTGACGCCCTATTTTTTGGGTTGGAGCGATCAGGGCCTTGCGTTCGACGTCGCTGTGCATCTTGGCACTCTATTTGCGGTGGTTGCCTATTTTCGACGCGATTTGTTGGATATGGCGGGGGCGGGCATCAGTGTGCTGACCGGCGGGCCTGTCACACAGTCAGCGCGGATGCTCATGTGGGTCATCATTGCGACCATTCCTGCAGGAATGATCGGCCTGCTGTTCAGCGGCTTCATTGAAACTTCAATGCGCTCGCCGTTCGTCATCGCCATGACTACCATAGGCTT
>QIGP01000395.1 GCA_003228965.1 Gammaproteobacteria bacterium | reverse complement strand
TAGCCGTAGCTATGGCTCAAGGGGGATCGGCGCAAATGGCCGCGCCACAGTGAGCGAAAAACCGTCAAGCGGTATGCACCGCAGTCTGTCAGTTTACCCACGTTCTTTTCAACCTCGTATGTCCTTCCTAAGTACGCTGCGCCAGCGCACTCATGAATAATGCAGGCTAGGCTACAGCATCGAGTGCCTGGTTGATGTCGTCCAGAATATCGTCGATGTGTTCGATACCTACAGAAATGCGCACCAGATCTTCGCTCACACCGGAAGTGGCAAGCTCTTCAGGACCGAGTTGCCGGTGAGTTGTCGAAGCCGGGTGGCAGGCCAGCGACTTGGCGTCGCCAATGTTGACCAGGCGCAGAATCATTTGCAGCGCGTCGATAAACTGAGCGCCAGCTGCGGCGCCGCCTTTAATGCCGAAGCTCAAAATGCCTGACGCTTTGCCGCCGGTGATTTTCTTACAGATTGCGCGGTATTTGCTGTCTTCAAGTCCAGCGTAATTCACCCAGCTAATCTTGTCGTGTTGGTTCAAGTGCTCGGCAACAGTTTGTGCATTGCTGCAATGTCGTTCCATGCGCAAAGCCAGAGTTTCAAGACCCTGCATAATCAGGAAGGCGCTGTGTGGAGACAGTGCTGAACCTGTATTGCGAAGAGGCACAACTCGGCAGCGGCCAATGTACGCTGCTTCGCCCAGGGCTTCGGTGTACACCACTCCGTGGTACGACGGGTCTGGTTCGTTCATCACCTGGAACCGGTCTTTGTTGGCCACCCAGTCGAATTTTCCGGAATCGACAATGATGCCGCCGATGGTTGTGCCGTGTCCGCCAACGTATTTGGTCAGCGAATGAACAATGATGTCGGCGCCGAGTTCAAACGGTCGGCACAATATGGGCGTCGCGACTGTGTTGTCGACGATGACGGGCACGCCGTACTTGTGGGCGATGTCGGCGATTTTTTGGATATCGACTACGTTACCGGCCGGGTTTCCAATAGATTCCAGAAAAATCGCTTTGGTTTTTGCGTCGATCGCTTTTTCAAGCGCGTCAAAGTCGTCCGCTACAAAGAAGCGAGTTTCAATACCTTGTCGCGGTAGCGAATGAGCAAAAAAGTTGTACGTGCCACCGTACAGCTGAGACGTACTTACAATGTTATCGCCGGATCCTGCAATACACTCGATCGCATAGGTAATCGCTGCCATGCCAGAAGCTACCGCTAGTGCGCCAATGCCGCCTTCCATGTCGGCCATGCGCTGCTCAAGCACTGCGGTGGTTGGGTTCATGATGCGCGTATAAATGTTTCCAGGAACGGCCAGGTTGAACAGGTCGGCACCGTGTTGCGTATCGTTAAAAGTGTAGGACGTTGTTTGATAGATGGGCACTGCAGCCGCATTAGTGGTGGCTTCAGAAGTGTATCCACTGTGCAAAGCGATGGATTCGAGTTTCATCAAAGTCTCCGGGATGGCGTGTTCAAAATGGATTTCGCCCGCTCTCGTTTGAACCTGGTATAAGCGGTCGGCGGCAAACGACACATCGTCCGTAGCCACAGCGAATGGCCGTTGAGAATAGCAAAGTTAGCGGGAACGATGCATCACTATATTTGGCAGACTAACACCGTGTCAGCGGTATCAAAGACCAAGTGTCTCTTTATAGTGGTGTCGACACATAGAAACGTACCGATCGTTGCCGCCAATTTCTACCTGCTCTCCTTCGAGCAAGGGCTCACCTTCTTCGCTCATACGAACAACCATGGTGGCTTTCTTGCCGCAGTGGCAGACGGTTTTAATTTCGTTGAGATTATCAGCCCACGCGAGCAAGTACTGGCTACCTTCAAACAGTTCTCCCTGGAAGTCAGTGCGCAGACCGTAGGCCAGAACCGGAATATTCAACCGGTCGCAAACTTCGCCTAGCTGATAGACCTGTTGCTTGGTGAGGAACTGCGCTTCGTCAACCAGTACGCAGTGGATCGGCTGGGTGAGAGTGTGCTTGCGAACAATCAATAGCACGTTATCGTCTACGGCAAGCGCTATGGCCTCGGCTTCAAGTCCTATGCGCGATTTAATCACGCCTACTCCGTCTCGATCATCGACTTTAGGAGATAAAACCAGTGTGTTCATGCCGCGTTCGCGGTAGTTGTGACTCGATTGCAGCAACGCGGTAGACTTTCCCGCGTTCATCGACGAGTAGTAGAAATACATCTTGGCCATTAGCTGAGTACTGAAATCCTGTGTTGTTGTGAGCTCTATCAACATGACGCCAGGAGCGGTCGGTAGGAGCCTGTTTCGCGGTACTACCGCATTTTTCTGTGAGGATCCGTAATGTCCCCGTCCCCAAATCCAGAACATGATACCACTGAGTTACTAAGCGTGGCTCAAGTCATGGAGCAGGTTGAGTTGGCGGTGAACCGGTTAGACGGTGCGGCTCACGTGACACCCGTGTTCACGAATTCTACGTTGAATGACCGGGCCAATACCAATGTTTGGCTCAAGTGCGAACAGTTCCAACGCGTGGGTGCCTTCAAGTTTCGCGGCGCGTTTAACGCCCTGTCGAGCTTAACAAAGGAACAGCGTGCGAAAGGCGTTCTAACGTACTCGTCAGGCAATCACGCGCAGGCCATGGCGCTCGCCGCCAACTTGCTTGGTATACAACTAACTGTGGTCATGCCCGCCAACGCGCCCGCCGCCAAGCTTGCGGCAACACGCGGTTACGCAGCGGATGTAATAACGTTCGATCCGAACGTTTCTGTGCGCGAAGAAATTGCCGCAGCGCTTCCACAAGCGGCCGAAGCACTGCTTATACCCCCATTCGATCACTACGATGTCATTGCAGGCCAGGCAACCGCTGCCTACGAGTTGCACGGTCAGGTTAAAGCCGCGCAGACAGTCGGTGCGACGGCTAAGTTTAAAAACGAGACAACGAGAGCCTGTAATTCAGGGCCGTCTGAGCCCGGCGAATCCAGTCTTGTTGATTCCACCCTGAAAAAGAACGGAGCGCTCGATGTGTTACTGGTTCCAGTTGGTGGTGGCGGTTTGCTGGCGGGTTCGGCTGTCGCTTCGCACTATGTGTCGCCACACACCCGCGTGATCGGGGTTGAGCCAAAGAACGCCGATGACGCGGCACAGTCCTTTCGTGCGGGCCGTATTATTCGACGCGACAAGGTCGACACAATAGCCGACGGAACACGG
>QIGP01000382.1 GCA_003228965.1 Gammaproteobacteria bacterium | reverse complement strand
GCACTATTGCTCTCTCCACTTCCGTAAGCGTCGGAGCCCACTGTATTTACGTTCTGCATCGCGGCCAGATCATCGATCATGCCGACGATAGCCGGATGACCGCGTTTAAGCGCTTCGAGATACGCGTGGATAGTGACAAAGGCGACGTCATTGCGCAGATTGCCTGTGAGCGCTTCGTAAACCGGCACAAACCCGAGAGCCAGCGAATCTGCGCCATCGGCCTGGCCATCGTAAAGGTCGTAAATGATCGCCTGAACCGAGCCTTCGTTAAACCAGCCTTTGTTGCGCAGGTCGTTGCTCTCAATGTCAATATTGACACCTGCGGCCTGCCCAAAACCGAGCGTGTCGACGTAATTCGAGTCGTCCAGAATGATGGCAGCATAGGCACTGGCGACGCCCTCGCCAAAAGCCACTCTGGGGTCCAGGCGGTCGCCGACGGAATGACTGCCACCCAAACTGTCAGAACGGCCAAAATGAAAATGAAGGTAGTGGGTAAACTCGTGCGCAATTACGTGGGGGTCGTACTCGTCGGTGTCGACATCAGCGGCGCCAAGGATATAGATCTTGCGACCTCCACCCGCTGGCCTGAACAGACTGCTGCCAATCTCCCCGTCGGCAAAAGTTCCTGAGGTCGGTCTGTTATCGACACCCCAATTGAGCTCAAGCTGCGGAAAGTTGATCACCGGGTTCGCTTCAAGCACTTTTTGCATGGAGTCGTACACCACATCCATGATCGCAAATGGCCCCGCCGCGCGAACTTCGGTGTACGCATTGCCGGTCCAGCCAGACCCGGCCTCCAGGTCGCGCACCATGGAAGCACCTGCCGTTGTAAATTGCCCGGAAGTTAACGTATACAGCGCATCTCTACGAACATTATCAACGACGCTCACATTCCAGGACGGGCTACCGGTTAACTGCATTTGCGCCTTAACGCGGATTGAAACCTGTTGATTGACGTCCGTGGTAAAACTATAACCACCGTCTTCGGACGTCGTAGTCGTCGCAAGTACTGTACCGCTGTCTGAGACAAGCTCCGCCACGGCACCCCGAATGGGTTTGCTGAACGTAAATTGGTAGACAAGGCGGTTAGTGAAACGGTCGTGAGGCACCATCTGGAAGGTTGCTTTTCCAGAAATCCAGGTAGAAGTCGAAGCTTGCGGCACGGGGGTAACCGACGTGTCCGGGACCGGAGCTGGGCTTCCACCTCCGCCACCACCGCAGGCCGAGACCACCAACAAAAAAACCAGACCGAGCACACGCCCAAGCGCTTCGCGTGTTCGCAAAATACACAAAGGTAGTCGGTTGGTACCTGATTCAGTCACAAACTGGTCTCATGGAAAATACTGGTCCATTATTCACTACTTTGAGAGCGCAAATGTGAGTGTTTTTCCATATTATGAGTAAAACCCCTGATAAAGGTGCTTTTCATCGGCTTTTGCCCGATGACATTGTCAACAGTTTGAGCGCCAGCGGGTGGTCGTGCGATGGGCGTATCCAGGCGTTGGCAAGTTATGAAAACCGGGTCTACCAAATAGGCCTGTCCGATCGCCCAGAGCCGGTTGTTGCAAAATTCTACCGCCCCGAGCGATGGAGCGATGAGCAGATACTGGAAGAGTTCGATTTCACCGATGAACTGGTGGAGCATGAGTTACCGGTTTTAACCCCATTAGCCTCCCCTGAAGGACCTGTCCTTTGTCATAAGTCAGGTTTCCGCTTTGCTGTCTACCCTCACGCCCGTGGCCACGCCCCGTACCTCGACGACCTGCACGCCTTACGCCAAATTGGTCGGTTGATTGCGCGCATTCACAATGTAGGACAAAAACAGCAGTTCGCTCACCGCGAAGCTATGAGCTTTGAAGGCCGTGCGTTAGATTCAGCACGCTTTGTGGTTGAGGGGAACTGGATTCCCGACGACCTGCGCGATGCCTACGAAGCCATTATTGAGGATCTGTTAGGGGCAATTGACGACCAACTCGACCACGACGCGCTGGATACCGGCAGAGTTCACGGCGACATGCACGTCGGCAATTTACTGTGGCACGACGGCACGCCCGCTGTACTTGATTTTGACGACTCGTGCGATGGCCCGGCCATTCAGGATTTGTGGATGTTTCTGTCAGGCAATCCTGATGAAATGCAGCGCAACCTTGAGGCGCTGGCCGAAGGGTATGAAATGTTCCGCACTTTTCCCTCTTCGATGCTCGACCAGGTCGAAGCGCTCAGGGCAATGCGTATTCTTTACCACACCGCCTGGCTGGCCCGTCGCTGGACTGACCCAGCCTTTCCGAGGGCCTTCCCGTGGTTTAACACGCAGAAGTTCTGGCAGGAGCACGTGCTGACTCTCAAAGAACAGTTAAGCCTTCTATGGGAGCCCCCCAACCTGCGGACAGGATAAGAAAAAGTTCACATAGGAATGATCAAAAGCGCCTGATACTATGACCCTTGGCAATGACAGGGATTACCATGAGCGACACAATATTAGTCACCGGCGGAGCGGGCTACATTGGCAGTCACGTAGTTCGTCAACTGGGCGAACAAGGCGTAAACGTTATTGTACTGGATAATCTATGCACCGGATTCGCCGACGCCGTGCTTCACGGAGAACTGGTTGTTGGTGACACGGGAGACCAGGAGTTGGTATCTCGCCTTCTCAAGCAACATGACATCAAATCTGTAATGCATTTTGCGGCGCATACCATTGTGCCGGAGTCTGTCGCCAATCCGCTCAAGTACTACCGCAACAACACCGCAAATACACGCAACCTCCTCGAATGCTGCCGCGATGCCAAAGTGGACAATTTCATCTTCTCTTCGACGGCGGCTGTCTACGGCGAACCTGAACATAGCCTGATCGACGAGAACACGCCGACTGCACCTATCAATGCGTACGGAACGTCCAAGCTCATGAGTGAGATGATGCTGCGCGATTTATCCTCCGTGGATCACCTGCGCCACGTCATACTCAGATACTTTAATGTGGCTGGCGCCGACCCTGGTGGTCGCATTGGACAAAGCACGGCCAAGGCCACACTGCTAACCAAGGTAGCCTGTGAAGTAGCCGTTGGCACACGCTCGCACGTGTCGATTTTCGGCACGGACTACGACACTCCGGACGGCACGGGTGTACGTGACTATATTCATGTTGAAGACCTGGCTTCGGCCCACTTGCGCTCCCTGAAATATTTGCAG
>QIGP01000208.1 GCA_003228965.1 Gammaproteobacteria bacterium | reverse complement strand
GAAGTGGAGAGAGCAATAGTGCGGGTCGTTCAGATAAAGTACTTCCAATCTACACAGAGCTACCATTGGACGGTACCGTTATCAGGCTATGCACTATTGCAGGGAGCCTGGCGTTCGGCACGCGTAATAAGCTTAGCAACCGCCGGTTTATACGCTTGAATGTGTTTGGCGCTGAACCCAACCAAAGGACCGTTATAACGGCAACAGGACCCGCAGGCTCCGATCCGGAGTTGATCCTCCATAAGGTCGGGATCGTTCAGTCGTCACTTAATGAGACCAATGGCTTTGAGAGCTTGCGCCGGATATTTACCGAGGGCGACTACGTTCTGGAAGTCTATGAATACACGAATACGACCAACGAACCCTTTGGCGATGTTTGTTTCGACATACGTGCGTCAATTGAATAGAGGATTAGAAATGATCAGGCAATTCAGTGTTTCTTCGATCGGTGTTTTACCGATCGGACTCCGCGTTTTACTGGCTGGTGTAGCGACAAGTCTTATCGCTGCCGCCGTCGCCGATCATCACAGCGCGGTTGCAGCTAGCGGTACTGAAGACGCGCACTCTCTCAAGTACTCGGCGTCTACACCTGATCGTTACGCACCCGCCAAGCCAATGGCCGTTGTACATTTTGTGAAACCAGCACGGTACGTCGCAAGTAGCGGCGAAACATTGAGGGTTAGCCTGACGCTGATGACGTCGGAAGACGTCACCAATATTTCTGTGATGGCAAAAGCGGAAACGGGCATCGCGCTTACAAAGTCGTCGAGTCAGTCGACCGGGCCAGTGAAGGCTGGTGCTGAAGTGACTGTGAGCTTTGAGGTTACCGCACTTGCCGAAGGGCGGCGGTACGTTAATGTTGTCGCCTCTGCCGAGGGACTAACAGGGCCCCGAATGAGCAGCTATTCGGTGCCCGTCGAGGTTGGCAATATCAATGCTCGGGCAATGTCCAAAAGCCTTGCGACCGTAGTCGAAGATGATCAAGGCAATAAACTTGTTCTGATGCCTGCAGTAACACCCCTGGGCTCTGAGCAAGACCGCTAAATCCGCCAGTAGAAGTACTGGAAACACCGGTTGTTTGTTTTAGCAAGGTCCACTGGTCCCGCCCTTGCGGGCTTTGTTGTCATCCTTGAAAATTCCCCGGCAGCGACGTAATTACTCTGTATAATCCCCCGGGTTATTATTCCCTACAAGGCACGACCATGTCAGTCAAACTTCGCAATGTTGCGATCATTGCCCACGTCGACCACGGTAAAACCACGCTGGTAGATCAGCTTCTCCAATTGTCGGGCACCATGGGCGAACGCGCCGAGGTGCTAAATCGTGCGATGGACTCCAACGACCTGGAAAAAGAACGCGGAATCACCATTTTGTCGAAGAATACGGCGATTACCTGGAACGGCTATCGCATCAACATTGTGGACACACCGGGTCACGCCGACTTTGGTGGTGAAGTTGAGCGTGTATTGAGCATGGTGGATTCAGTATTACTGGTGGTCGATGCTGTTGATGGACCGATGCCTCAGACACGCTTTGTGACGCGCAAGGCATTCGATCACGGGCTAAACCCGATTATTATTGTTAATAAAGTTGACCGTCAGGGCAGCCGTCCAGATTGGGTAATCGATCAGGTGTTTGACCTGTTCGACAGGCTCGACGCGAGCGACGAGCAGCTGGATTTTCCGGTTGTGTATACGTCTGCTCTTAACGGCACGTCGGGAGACGCGCCGGAAAACCAGTTCGACAACATGGACGCCGTATTTGATGCCATTATCGAGCACTGTCCCGCACCTGACGTCGATCTTGAGGGGCCGTTCCAGATGCAGGTTACTTCGCTTGACTACTCAAGCTACCTTGGCGCCATTGCTATTGGCCGAATTTCCCGAGGCCGTGTTTCTCGCAACCAAAGCCTTCGCGTCGTAGGCATTGACGGCAGCGTTAGACGAGAGAAAGTTTCTCAGCTGCTTGGCTACCACGGACTGGAGCGCAATGAGGTTGAGACCGCTTCAGCGGGTGACATTATTGCGTTGGCTGGAATAGCGCGACCGCACATTTCTGAAACACTATGTCATCCCGACGCGCCCGAAGGGTTGCCGATGCTAACTGTGGATGAGCCCACGATTAGCGTGATGTTCGAAACTAACAATTCTCCATTTGCCGGGAAAGACGGCAAGTTTGTGACAAGCCGGCAAATTCGCGATCGCCTGAAGCGCGAAACTTTGCACAACGTAGCCTTGAAAGTGGAAGACACCGAAGATCCTGAGCGTTTTCGAGTCTCAGGGCGTGGCGAACTGCATTTGTCGATTCTGCTCGAAACCATGCGACGCGAAGGGTTCGAGATGGCTGTGGCGCGACCGCAAGTGATTTTCAAGGAAATCGACGGCGTACGATATGAGCCTTTTGAACGCATGACGGTCGACATTGAAGACAAAGATCAGGGCGACGTTATGGAAGCGCTCGGAGTACGGGGTGGTCAGCTATCTAACATGACGCCCGACGGCAAAGGTCGAGTCCGCCTCGACTACACCATTACATCGCGTGGTTTGATCGGGTTCCAAACCCTGTTTCGTACGCTGACTTCGGGCACCGGGCTCATGTATCACGTGTTTGAAGCGTATCGACCGGCACTGCCTCAGGCCGTGGCACAGCGCCAGGTCGGTGCGCTTGTCTCTAACGCCCAAGGCAAGGTACTTGCCTTTGCGTTGTTCAACCTGCAAGAACGCGGTCGCATGTTTGTAAAACATGGCGACGAAATTTACGAAGGCCAGATCGTAGGGCAGAACAGTCGCGATAACGACTTGCCAGTCAATCCGCTCAAGGGTAAGCAGCTGAACAATATACGAGCTTCAGGGCGCGATGAGAAAATTATCTTAACGCCGCCTATCGTGTTTTCGCTTGAGCAGGCGCTTGAGTTTATTGACGACGATGAGCTGGTCGAGATTACGCCCAATTTTATTCGGCTTCGCAAGCGCTTTTTGAAAGAGCATGAGCGCAAGCGTGCTACGCGCGAAAGAAAAGCTCAAAGTAAAGCGTCGGAAGAACTGCGGTCTGATTGATCTACAGCTTTGTCGGCAGTTACTGGAGAGGTTTTTCTTTGTTTAACGCCGTCGAAAGTTTAGCGCACTAGCTTCTGGTCCATGGCTGCTCTACTGTACCAATCAGTATTGGACGCAACACAAAGCGGTGGGCGGTCCTGTC
>QIGP01000264.1 GCA_003228965.1 Gammaproteobacteria bacterium | reverse complement strand
TGGAAGTGTTATGCCAATTTAGTTGTTTACAGCATGCACGACTTGAATCAAGCGTTCGTCATTGACCAGTTTTCTCAGGCCTTTCTTAGTTACACAAAGTTCTGCTCGGCCGAGAAAGCCTGGTCGTGATCTTTTCCGAACTCGACCGCAGGACGAATTCCCTTTTCAGCATGTCCAGAATCCAGTTGTGTAACAGGAATTTGTTCGAAACCGTCGGCGATTTTGATGCCGTCGTAAACACGGTTGGCGTATGTGAGTATGCATCGTTTGCTGAGATGACAGCAGAGCAGTGGATGACAACTGTCATGAGCAAAATGATGGGGCAGGTTAACCTCGTGCGTATCGGTCAGGAATTCATTGCCGACAACGGCTCATTTACGCTAATATCCGGCATCCTGAACACTAGGCCCATTCCGTTTGCTATCGCTGATGCGACGGCCAGTGGTGCGATAGATACTTTTGTCAATTGCGTTGTTTATGAAGTGCCAAGAGGTATTCGCGTAAATGTTGTCAATCCGACCGTACTGGAAGAAGCTTGGGAGGTTTATGGCGAAATGATGCCCGGCTTCCAACCGGTTCCCGGCAGCTTGGTGAGAAAAGCATTCGAGTGTTCAGTGGATGGGTTTATTACTGGCGAAGTGCTTTTCGTAGATGCTTGATCTTAGCCCAACTAAGTCAGTTGACTTCCGAAAACGAACAATACTTAATAACACTGGTGTCGACTGTTCACGAGATTAATCGGCCGGCTGTTTCGTTTGCCGAATTTTTTGCCTCAAGCTACGGGGTCAGTCAACCTGGGACTGTACCTGGCGCGTGGCATGATCCATGAGCACTTGCGATACGCAAGCTGTAATGGCTTTACCCGTTGCGATGTGCAAAAACTCATTGGGCCCGTGTGCATTGGACTTGGGGCCGAGAACGCCGGTGACCAGAAATTGAACGCCCGGAAATTTTTCGCCGAGCATACCCATAAACGGAATGCTTCCTCCGGTTCCCATGTACATGGCGTCGTCCCCAAAGAAGGCGACGGACGCTTTTTGCATTGAGGCTTCGAGCCACGGCGCGAGGTCTGGTGCACACCATCCGCTCATGGCCGAGCCAATATCAAATTCGACTGTCGCATTATAAGGCGTGTCGGTTTCCAGAGTCTGTTTCAATGCGGCGGCGGCTACTTCAGCGTCTACCGACGGTGGCAGGCGGAACGACAGCTTCAGGCTTGAGTAAGGGCGCTGCACGTTGCCTGCATTGCCCATGTCGGGAATTCCATCGACGCCTGTGACCGAAAGCGTTGGCTTCCAGGTGTTATTGAGCAGTAGTGTTTGAATGTCGTGACTCATGGGTTGCATGTCGTCAGCCCATGGAAATTTCTCAACAGCGGTCTCGCCAATTACCTTGGCCGCGCTGTCGGCCTGATCCACACGTTGTGCTGGGATTTCGCTGTTTAATTCGGGGATTAGTATGGCACCGGTGGCGGAGTCTTCAATGCGTTCAAGCAGAGCGCGTATTACGCGAAAGCTAGAGGCCACAACGCCACTTGCTCCGCCGCTATGTACGCCTTCGGTCATTACAGAAGCTTTGAGGGTGCCTACGATATTGCCCCTCAGAGACGTTGTGCACCACAGTTGATCGTAGTTGCCGCATTCGGCGTCCAGGCACACAACGAGCGTGGGTTTGCCAATGCGGGATTCAAGTGCGTCGATGTAATAGGGCAAATCAAAGCTGCCGCTTTCTTCACAAAACTCGATGAGCACGACGCAGCGTGCGTGAGGGATGCCTTGTTGCTGGAGGGCTTTAATGGCGGTGAGCGAACCGAAGACTGCATAACCATCGTCGGCGCCGCCTCGGCCATATAGTTTGCCGTCACGAATGACGGGGGTCCAGGGGTCGAGGTCTTCTTCCCAGCCCGTAAATTCCGGTTGTTTATCGAGGTGGCCGTACAGCAGTACCGTGTCATCTATTTGGCCTGGTATTTCGGCAAACAATACCGGCGTGCGACCTTCGAGTCGTACAACTTCAACCGACATTCCCGGTATGTCTTGTTGTTGACACCAGTTCAGTGCAAGTTCTGCTGCTTCGTCCATAAAGCCATGTTTGGCCCAGTCGGGGTCGAAAAGCGGTGACTTGTTGGGAATCTTGACGTAGTCGCACAGCGTAGGAATTATGCTGTCGTCCCAGGTGGTGTTGACGAAGTCGGCGAGTTTTTTACTATCCACAATCAGATCCTTTTTATGAGTCAGAAGCGACGTATGCGTCTTCTTCGCTGCGCGCGTCTCTACTGTGATATCAAGTTGTAGTGTACTCCAAGGCTGACGGTTGGCAAGGTCCACTTTTAAGTCAGTAAACTGGTCCGGTTAGACACGAAATTAACGCAATGCAATTTTTTCTTCGCAAAGAACGCAGCGGCGGTGTCATTGCCAGGCCGAAAGAGTTTCGTCATTGCGAGCCCGCAGGGCGCGGCAATCTCCTAACGTTACGGTTAGACAACTAATCGAATCCACGGCAACCAGACAGAGATTGCCACACCCGCGGTCTGCGAGTTCGCAATGACGGGGTTACAGTTACTATTTGGACTCTTTCGAGTTGTTACGGCCCGCAAGCTCCGCTACAGAGCGTCGAGGTTGAAAAAGTGTCGTGCAGTGGCGGTGGTCTCGGCGGCCAGCTGTTCTGGCGTTTTGCCTACACACTCGGCCACTACGCGTGCGATGTGAGGAAGATAGCGCGGCTCGTTGCGACGGGACTTGGGTTTTGGTTTTAGGTCGCGTGGCAACAGGTACGGAGCATCGGTTTCAAGCATCAGGCGCTCAGCGGGCACGCGGCCGACCAGGTCACGCAAATGGTGGCCTCTGCGCTCGTCGCAAATCCAGCCAGTGATGCCAATATAAAGGTCGCGCTCAAGCAAAGCATCAAGCGCATTGCCAGTGTCGGTGAAGCAGTGAGCGACAGCACGGGGTAGTTTGTCGAGATAGTGATCGAGAATATTCACGAACGGCTCTATCGCCTCGCGTTGATGCAGAAACACAGGGAGCTTAAGGTCGGCGGCCATATCCAGTTGCGCCTCAAACGCGTAAGCCTGTTCTTTGGGCGACGAGAAATTACGAAAATAATCGAGGCCGCATTCACCGGCGGCTACGACGCGGGGATGTGCAGCTGTTTCCAGCAGCTGGCGGGCGCCTTGTGCGCTCCAGTCTTTGGCGTGATGA
>QIGP01000007.1 GCA_003228965.1 Gammaproteobacteria bacterium | reverse complement strand
GATACAACCGTTACCTGGGTGAAACCGGAGTAGACAACATCGCAACCGACTGCCGGAGTCAATCGTGGGTGCGCAGCATCGACGAGCGCGATTTGGTCAAGGTGTATTACAAACTTATTTTACGTGCAAGTGGTGGTCCACTTCGCGACCTTATTGTAAGTGCCGTCCCACCTGCGTCGCCAGCGGGACCTGCACGCAACAACATGGTAGACACGCGCGTCAAACAAAAAGCACTCGCTAATGCTGTTGCCAAAGCAGACCTGTCTTTAATTAAAGATCAGCTGAATCCAGATGAGCTCGGCAGCAACATGTACGCGCTTGGCACCAACGCAACCCAAAGTGGTCGCGGTATGTTGCTTGGCAACCCTCATTTTCCGTGGGACGGCGCACTGCGCTGGTACCAGGTGCATTTGACCATTCCGGGAGAAGTGGACGTCATGGGTGCGTCTCTTCAGGGTGTTCCTTTTGTAAACATTGGTTTCACCGATACGTTCGCCTGGAGTCACACGGTGTCGCCGGCCGATCGCTTTACCATTTTCGAATTGCAGCTCGTGCCCGGCAATCCAACGCAGTACTTTTTCGATGGCGTTGCGACCGATATGGAACAGTTTCCAGTATCCATTCAGGTCGACAACAACGGCACTATAGAAACTGTTAATCACATCTTTTACAGAAGCGTTCACGGTTGGATACTCGACATTGCGCCTCTACTTGGATTTCCTGTTTGGAATTCAGGCGTTTCAATTTTAGCCGTGGGCGACGCGAACGCCGACAACTACCGAGCCATTAACCAGTTTTACCGCATGAACCTCGCGACTAACCTGACTGAGTTTGTAGGTGTACTTGAAGACCTGACGGCGTTGCCTTGGGTACATACGGTAGCCGCCAGCGAGTCCGGTACTGCTTTTTACGGCGACCTGTCCGTTATTCCAAACGTCAGTGCGGCCAAGCTTGCAGCTTGTGCTCCTACCGGTATTGGTACATTGCTCGTCACCGCAGCCGATTTGAAAGTACTTGATGGGACGAGCTCGAACTGTACCTGGACTGTAAGCCCCGATGCGGCCCAATCTGGTGCTGTGCCTTCCAGTGAGCTACCAACGCTTACTTCGCAGGACTACGTGACAAACTCAAACGACAATCACTGGTTAACTAACCCGAGCACGCCCATTACGGGAATTGTTCCTACGGCTGGTGAAGAAGAGACTGCTCGAAGTCTGCGTACGCGTTTGGGCTTGAAACAAATCGAACAGAGGCTGGACGGCAGCGACGGGCAGGGCGCTCCTGGCTATACACTCGCAACACTTAAAGAAGCTCTGTTTGGTAGCCGCAACTACGCAGCCGAACTTATTGTCGACGATCTTGTGCAGTTGTGTATCGACGAAGGCGAAACAGTCGACGTAGAGAGTGTCACAGTAGATCTGATCGAAGCCTGTAGTGTGCTTGGTAACTGGGACAAACGGCAGAACAACGACAGTTTTGGACCGCACATTTTCCTTGAATTTTTACAGTCAATATTCGCAGACACAGACGACCCGATTTTAACGCCTTTGTGGGAAGTGCCGTTTGACGTTAACGATCCGGTTAACACGCCAAGAGGCCTCAAAGCCACAGACGTCGCCGATAAAGCGCAAGTCATGCAGTGGCTCGGTCGTGGTGTAAAGCGCCTGACCGATCTTGGCATACCCATGAGTATTGCGTGGGGTGATTTACAGTTCACGGAAAGGGCAGGTGCGCCGCTTCCCATTCACGGCGGTCGCGATGGCTCCGGAATGTTCAGCATCATCACGGCTAACCTGACTGCGGCGGGTTACTCGCCAATAACGCACGGTAACAGCTACATGCAAGCGGTTACTTTCGACGACAACGGGCCAATTGCGGAAGCACTCTTGGCGTACAGCCAGTCCAGCGACCAGGCAAGCCCTCATTACTCCGACCAAACGGTGTTGTATTCCAACAAGCAGTGGGTAACGCTGCCGTTTAAGGAAGCGGACATTTTGGCCGACCCGAACTACACTACTCAAACGCTAATGGGTATTAAGGACAGTGACGGCGACAGCATTGGCGACGACGTGGACAACTGCCTCGACATCGCTAACGTAATGCAACGCGATACGGACGGCGACGGTTTTGGTAACCGCTGCGATCCCGATTTCGACAACAGCGGCGTCGTTAACTTTCTGGACTTGAGCTACATCGCTTCCGTCTTCAACACGTCGGATCCAGACGGGGATCTTAACGGCGACGGTTCGGTTAATCTCCTGGACTTCGCCATTTTCCGCGACTTTTTCCTGCGCCCTCCTGGTCCCAGCGCACCACCGCCAGAACTAACTACGTTTACCGACGACGTACAGCCAATATTCCTGGCCAAGTGCGCACCCTGTCACACGGGCACGACGCCAAGTCCGTTCAATTTTGCGGGTGACTACGGAAGCAATTTGTTACAGGCAGAAATTGCTCAGTGTATCGGTCTAACCGTCGGGGAATGTACCTTGGTCCGGATTCAAAGCGGTGAAATGCCGTTCGGTGAGGGCTGTACCGGCGATCCTGCGCAAGATGTTGGTATAGCAGCCTGTCTGACGGCCGCCGAGCAGGCAACCATTGAAGCCTGGATTGGCGACGGTTTACCTGAATAGAATGATCGCCGAGCCTGTTAGAGGGTGTAGAGCTTGAGTCACCGCGCTGCACGCCTTTTGGCCTCAAGCTTGGAAGATAGAAGTGGTAAGAACGGTCCTCTTGGCCTCGTTACAGACGAAGTCGGACAGGGCTACAACAAAATAGGGTGGGGTCGCCAAAGGCGTCTCTGCGCTACCGGCGCCTGACAGTCGGACAAAAAAAGGCCCACGATTTCGTGGGCCTTTCTTATTTGGCTCCCCAGCGCGGACTCGAACCACGGACCTAGTGATTAACAGTCACCCGCTCTACCAACTGAGCTACTGGGGAATTGTGCGGATCAAGCCGCAGGCGCGAAATTCTGGCGGCTTGGAGGCTCCAAGTCAAGCCATTTTGTCACGTTGTTTGC
Source organism: Gammaproteobacteria bacterium (assembly GCA_003228965.1). Taxonomy (GTDB): domain Bacteria; phylum Pseudomonadota; class Gammaproteobacteria; order Steroidobacterales; family SZUA-146; genus SZUA-146. The sequence continues at coordinate 2,621 of QIGP01000007.1, read as the reverse complement.
GTTGAACTCTATTTATTTGGAAACGTCGTAGCCCGGGCCGCCAAAGAGTGCACAAAACGGTTAAGTCGCTTCATCGCTGCGCGCACCTGTACCAGGCACCAGCGCCAGATCCACTTCTTCGAGAATTCGTGCAGCCAGAGCCACGTCATCGGCAACCTCCGGGAGAGTCGAAGGCTCACAATACTGGTGTTCATGTGGTTAAAAAACGAGTGTATAGTATGGCATCTTGCGTTCAGAACCGATTTGAAAACGCGCTCTTACCAAGTTCTAGCAGGACAATTCGTGACAAACAAAATCGTACGAGAAGGGCCTCGTTTCACCCTAAAGTGTGACTACAAACCGGCTGGCGACCAGGTTAACGCAATTGCCGAATTGTGCGACGGCCTCGAGTCCGGCTTCGCCCAGCAAACGTTGCTTGGGGTGACAGGTAGTGGCAAAACGTTCACCATCGCCAACATCATAGACCGGTTGCAGCGGCCGACGATTATTCTTGCCCACAACAAGACTCTTGCTGCGCAGCTCTACGGTGAAATGCGCGACTACTTTCCGAATAACTCGGTAGAGTATTTTGTTTCGTACTACGACTACTACCAGCCCGAAGCGTATGTTCCAGCCTCCGATACGTTTATTGAAAAAGACGCCTCCATTAACAAGCACATTGAACAAATGCGCTTGTCCGCCACCAAGGCACTGCTCGAACGACCCGACGCTATTATTGTAGCGACCGTTTCGGCAATTTATGGTCTGGGCGACCCTGAGTCGTACCACAAAATGGTGCTGCACCTTCAGCAAGGCAAGCCTATGGAACAGCGCGAAATGCTCAAGCGCCTGGCTGAAGTTCAGTACATCCGAAATGAAGTAGAATTGGCACCGGGTTGTTACCGCGTACGCGGCGAAGTGATTGACGTATTTCCGGCTGAGTCCAGTCGCGAAGCCGTTCGTGTTGAGCTGTTTGACGACGTTGTTGAAAGCTTAAGCTACTTTGACCCGTTGACCGGAGAAGTACTGCGCAAAGTGGCGCGCTTAACCATTTACCCGCGTACTCACTACGTAACACCGCGCGACGTCATGGTTGGTGCCACGCGCGAAATTCGCATAGAACTCATTGAACGACTAAAGCTCATGCGAGACAACGGCCGGCTTCTCGAGGCGCAGCGTCTCGAACAGCGCACCAACTTTGATCTGGAAATGATTCACGAGTTGGGCTACTGCTCTGGCATTGAGAATTACTCACGTTACCTTTCCGGTCGCATGGTTGGCGAACCGCCGCCAACGCTCATTGACTACCTGCCGGACAACGCGTTACTGGTAGTGGATGAGAGCCACGCCACTATTCCCCAGCTTGGCGCCATGTACAAAGGTGATCGGTCGCGAAAAGAAACATTGGTAGAGCACGGCTTCCGATTACCATCTGCGCTGGATAACAGGCCGCTAAAATTCGAAGAGTTCGAGGCGATGATGCCACAGGCTATTTTTGTGTCGGCGACGCCCGGTAAATATGAAGCCGAAAAGTCAGCGCAAACCGTGGAGCAGGTGGTTCGGCCTACGGGTCTGGTCGACCCTGAAATAGAAGTACGCCCGGCGAGTTCTCAAGTGGACGATGTGCTTTCTGAAATCCATATACGCGCCGCGCGGCAGGAGCGGGTGCTTATCACTACTCTTACCAAACGCATGGCGGAAGACTTGACTGATTACTTGTCTGAACACGATGTTCGCGTGCGTTACCTGCACTCGGACATCGATACGGTGCAGCGCTCGGAAATCATTCGCGATTTGCGCCTCGGCGAGTTCGATGTGCTCGTGGGGATTAACCTTTTGAGGGAGGGGCTCGATATGCCGGAAGTCTCCCTGGTGGCTATTCTTGACGCCGACAAGGAAGGTTTTTTGCGTTCGGATCGCTCCTTGATCCAGACCATGGGGCGTGCGGCCCGAAATATAGAAGGCAGGGCGATTTTGTATGCCGACAAAATAACGGGCTCCATGGAGCGCGCCATGAACGAAACGGCCCGTCGCAGGGACAAGCAGATCGCGCACAACAAAGAGCACGGTATAACCCCAAAATCCATCATCAAAGCGGTGTCGGACGTGATGCAAATGGGGCAGCGGACGAATACGTTGTCCCGAGCCGATAAGCGCAAAGAGGCCGAAGATCGGGCGCGCTACATGGCCATGGCACCCGGAGTGCTGGCCAAAAAACTGGCCAAGCTTGAGAAGAAAATGCTCCAGCACGCGCGTGACCTGGAGTTCGAGGAAGCGGCCGCAATGCGCGATCATATCGGTCGTATCAGGGCTTACGGGTTTGGTGTTTCAACACAAAAAGCGGGCTAAGTCTCAAAACCGTCTCAAGACGCTTGCGCCTGGGCTCGACCTTCGCTATCTTTCATGCCCTTCCAGGCGCGTAGCTCAGTGGTAGAGCACTACCTTGACATGGTAGTGGTCGGTGGTTCGATCCCACCCGCGCCTACCAAACATTGGTTCGGGTGGTTCTTTTTGAACCACCCGTTTTTATTGGGCGCAATTAAACTAACCACAGGAGTCTGTCGGACTTAGGACATCGTAGCGAGGCGAGCCGGAAATCGGTCCAGTTTTTCGATCTTTTGAGGCGAATAGTCGAACTATTT
>QIGP01000152.1 GCA_003228965.1 Gammaproteobacteria bacterium | reverse complement strand
GTATTGTGGCCGCTTCAATTTCAAAGGCTCGGGCCAACAGCAAAAAATCAGCACGCTGTCAGGTGGAGAACGCAATCGCGTGCATCTTGCCAAGCTGTTAAAAGCCGGTGGCAACGTATTGCTGCTCGATGAACCTACCAACGATCTCGACGTAGAAACGCTACGAGCGCTTGAAGAAGCGTTACTGGTCTTCCCGGGTTGCGCCGTGGTTATTTCTCACGATCGTTGGTTTCTTGATCGTATTGCCACCCACATTCTGGCGTTTGAAGGCGACAGCCACGTCGAGTGGTTTGAGGGTAATTACGCCGACTACACGGCGGACCTTAAACGACGCAAAGGCAAAGAAGCCGACGGGCCAAAACGGATCAAATACAAACGCCTGACGTAAACCAAAAATGTGCGTGCTAAGCTGCTTACTCACACCTGCAGGAGTTCTCTGTTGAATCGCTTTATCTGTGCTTTGGCGTTATGCGTGCTGCCACTCAACGCATCTGCTCAGTCAGCGGCGGCGACGGTGCACACAGTCGGCGGCGGCGACACGCTCTACGGTATTGTTGCGCAATACTATCCTGAAAAAATGGTCCGCTGGACCGACGTTGCCGTTGATATTGTGGCACTCAACCCGGAAGAGTTTCCCGAGGGGCTCGACACGGTAATGAAACTGGGCGACGAGCTCGTTCTGGTGGACTACGACCAGCCGCTCGACCTTACGCCAACCAGCACGGCTGCTGAACCGCAGACCGCAAACGGTGCTATTCAAATAGCCACTACACCGCAAGCATCTTATACTGTGCCCGGCGCCAACCTCGACTCAGCCAAACCGGAAGCACCTGTGCAAACGGTAGACATCCCGGATCAAAAAGACATTGCCCCGACGGCCACCGACAACTCCACAGCTCCTGCCGCCGTAGCTGCAAGCGCAAGCACCAACAACCCAACGCGCGAGACACAAGAATCCAGCTCGACCGGCGATGCAATTGGTCGAGTAGTGTCAGTGACTCAACGGGCATTGGCCATTGATCACAACAATCAACAACGCCCGCTCGTCCGAAATGACAATGTCTATCTCGGCGACGCAATAACCACTGGCGAAAATTCAGCTATTTCAATTCGTATGCTCGACGACGCCGAGTTTCACCTGCAACCGTCAAGCCGCCTCATGTTTGAACGCTACCACTACAACCGCGAAACGCATCGAGGCAGCGCGATTACGACCCTTGTTAAAGGCGGCTTCGAAACGACCAGTGGATTGCTAGGCGTACATCAACCCGATGCCATCACCGTAAATACGGCCGTCGCCACTGTGGGCATACGGGGCACGCAATTTGCGCTGAGGGTGTGCGCGCGCGACACATGCCGTACAGGCAACAACGGCCGGTCGCTCGAACCTGGCCTGTACACGGGAGTTGTCGAGGGCGCAATTGTCATTAGTAACAACACCGGCGACCTTGTCACCCGACGAGGCGAGTTCTTTCACGTGGCCGCACCCAACACCGTGCCGGAAGCAGCACAAAGTGCCGCTGCGCTGTTATTCAGCGCCGAGCAGCTCGCCCTTTTAGATGTTGAAATAGAGGAAGAAAAGCCGCTTAGTTTCCTAAGCTGGCTGAAACGCAAACTGTTTGACGATTAAGTATTAACTTAACGAACGGAGCAATCGAAGGTCACGAACACTCACTCGATCCAGACTCTCGCGTTGCGGAACATTCTCATCCAGGGGCCGTCTTCCTGCCAGTCGGCAGGGTGCCAGGAGTTCTGCACGGTACGAAAGACGCGCTCCGGATGCGGCATCATGATCGTAACGCGTCCGTCATCGTTACAAAACCCAGCCGATGCGGCATCTGAACCGTTGGGATTGGCCGGAAATTTCTGCGTTGCTGAACCTACGTTATCAACATAGTGAGCCACAGTGAACGGTGTTGCGATACGTGACTGTTCGCCACTAATAAAACTGGCTCGACCTTCGCCGTGGGAAACAACTACGGGCATAACTGACCCTTCCATACCGGACATCAATATGGACGGAGTAGAGGCTACTTTTAAATTAACTACGCGAGCTTCGTATTGCTCTGACTGATTGGTCAAAAAGCGTGGCCAGTGACTTGCGCCTGGCACCAGGTCGCGCAATGTCGACAGCATCTGGCAGCCATTGCAAACACCTAGAGCAAATGTTTTGCTATCGGTAAAAAAGGCCTCAAACGTTTTGCGCACGTCACTGTTGTAAAGCACAGATTTAGCCCAGCCTTCGCCTGCACCGAGAACGTCTCCATAAGAGAAACCACCGCAGGCAGCAAGGCCTGAAAATCCGTCGAGCTTTAAACCTGCGATCAAGTCACTCATGTGCACGTCGACACAGTCGAAGCCTGCGCGTGTGAACGCTGCCGCCATTTCAACCTGGCCATTGACACCCTGTTCGCGAAGCACTGCAACTCGTGGTCTTGCGCCTGTGTTGATCATACTCGCTGCAATATCTTCGTTAGCGTCGAACGTCAAGCTCGTCTGCAGACCAGGGTCGTAGTGATCAAAGCGCGAATATTCCTGTTGTGCACACTTCGGATTGTCGCGCAATTTTTGTATGTGGTAGCTGGTTGCCGCCCATACTTGCTGCAAGTCGAGCAGAGAGCGTTCGTACACAACGTCGTCTTTGCAACTCAAACGCACCATATGGTCGTCGCGAACACTGGCGACACGATGAAGTACGTGAGCCACATCGTGACGCGCACAAATGGTCAGGGCACGATCAATATTTTGCCGATCAATTTGCACAAGACACCCCAGCTCTTCGCAAAACAGGTGCGCAAGGCGGTCGTGGTGTTCAACCGGTAGCTCTATATCGAGGCCTAGCCGGCTGGCAAAACTCATTTCGACCAACGCAGTAAACAAACCACCATCGGAACGGTCGTGGTAGGCATGAACCAGCCCCGCTTTGCGCATGTCGCGAATAGCCTCGAACACGGCGACGATTAAATCGGCATCGGGAGTATCTGGAGTGGCGCCGCCTAGCTGTTCATGAACTTGAGCCAGCGCAGATCCACCCATACGTTTGCGCCCGTCTCCAAGGTCGAACAACAATATTTCAGTGTCTACGCCATGTTTGAGTTGGGGGTCAAGCGTTCGACGCACGTCCCTGACTTTTGCAAAACCCGACACAATCAGCGAGATTGGTGCCACAACTTCGTGCGCTTGTTGACTGGAATCGGCCCAGGCACTTTTCATTGAC
>QIGP01000281.1 GCA_003228965.1 Gammaproteobacteria bacterium | reverse complement strand
GGTTTGGGGGCTAGCCACCAACTCGACTATGCGCTGGCGAGCAACCGATCCCCGTGCCGACGATTAACCTCACCCGCAAGGGCAAGATATGCAAGAGCTCCGCGAGAAGACTTATCGTGTTTGATAACAGGCACGCCAAAACTGGGCGCTTCAGCAAGTCGTACGTTCCGCGGGATAACGGTGCTGTAAACCTTATCGCCAAAATGCAAAATTAGCTGTGACGAAACGTCGTTAGAAAGGTTATTGCGCGGATCGAACATCGTACGCAAAATGCCTTCGATTTCCAGATCAGGATTAACGGCATCACGAATCTGCTCAATGGTTTGCACAAGAGCACTCAACCCTTCAAGAGCATAATATTCGCATTGCATAGGAATTAGTACGCCATCCGCGGCGGTCAAAGCGTTCACTGTAAGCATGTTCAGTGAAGGCGGACAGTCGATCAATATATAGTCATAATTGTCGCGCACCTGTTCCAGCGCTTTACTCAGACGTGACTCGCGAGCGAATTCGTTCATCAGATTCACTTCGGCTGCAGTCAACTCGTCGTTGCCTGGTACCACATCGAAACCGGATTTGTCGGCATGAATAATTGCTTCTTGAATAGTGGCCTCACCGAGCATCACCGCACCTGCGGTATTTTCGGCATCATGCTTGTTAACGCCACTGCCCATCGTAGCGTTACCTTGCGGGTCAAGATCGACAAGCAGTACACGTCGCTTGGTAGCACTGAGTGACGCCGCCAAATTAACGCACGTAGTGGTCTTCCCCACGCCGCCTTTTTGATTAGCTATGGCAATAATTTTGTTCATGCTCATGACTCTGATCCTGCGCGACCCCACAGGGCCGGTTAAGATCGACTCAGAGAGGTTCGGGTGTGTGTTGCAGCACTATAATGTGCCGGGATTTATCTTCGAGAAAGGGTACCGTTACCGGGTGACTTAGGGCGCTCCAGCCTTGCGGCAGCTGCGCCAACTCGTCTTCAGGCACTACCCCCTTCTGCGCCACCAAACGACCGTTTCCGCTGATCAAATGGCTCCCAATCTCCAGAAGCTTTGGAAAGCTGGCCAACGCCCTGCACATCACGGTATCAAAGCCCGCACCTGCTTCATAGTGTTCAGAGCGACCGTGCCACACAGCTACATTACCCAGCCCCAGGCTCGCCACAGCATGAGTGACAAAACGGGTCTTTTTACTATTGGAATCAACCAGTAAAAACTCTCGGTCAGGATTGATGATGGCCAAAGGCATGCCGGGCAGACCAGCTCCGGTGCCAATATCCGTGAGTCGCTCACCCTTCAAATGCGGGTGAACAGTGAGGCTGTCAAGAAGATGGTGGCTCACCATGAGCTCTGGGTCTCGAATCGCAGTCAGGTTGTAGGCCTTGTTCCATTTGATCAGAAGCGCCAAAAAAGCCATAAGCTGACCGCGTTGGGCCTCACTGACCTCAATTGCGCTGTCGCTGCCAAGTTTTGCAAGCCCCTCGTCGAGCTTGAGTCTGAGTTCGTGAATTTGCATGAAGGATGAATTCGCCGCTAGCGAATGACGCAGGTGACCTGGCCGCGCATCAGAGTGCGCGGCAGCGGCCCGAAATGCCGGCTGTCCTGCCCCGAATCCAGATTGTCACTGGCAAGCAATACCTGATCGTTCATCACCTCGGCCACGCGTTTTGTAAGGACCACGTCTTCAAATGGGTGGCGTGCAATTACCAGGTCGCCTGGAGCAGGCAGCGAACGACGATAGGCATTTGGATTTACAAGGAGATAATCCCCCGGACTTAACGTGGGCTCCATGCTCAGGTTGACGACTCGATGGCGAGTTCGTAACCGCAACATCCACAGGAGCGTTTCCCGGACGGTACGCAACCGTCCGGGAAAGGTTTCGCGAATAGCGCTAATTACCCGGCCAACACCCATTCCACGTCCCGCTTTTTGGATTGCCAGAACATGTCGTGAATGTCTTTCACGACGTCAATGAGCTCGTCGCAATGTTGAGGTGACACTTCAACTTTGCAAGAAGAACACAGCTTGGTCGCTTTCCAGAAAGTGTCGTGCAGCTGCGGAAACTGCTCAAGGTGTTCTGGCTTGAAATAGTCGGTCCACAGCACCAGCAGGTGCTCTTTGGTTTCGTGAGCCTGTTCTTCTTTGATCGCAATGTAGCGGCTCATGGAGTTTTGATACTTGGCCATTGCTGCATTGTCACCGCTTGCAGGCGCTTCAAGTGCCAACATTTTTTTGGTCATTGAACGCACGGCCTCGGCGCCAATTCGAGCAGACGCTGGATCGTAAATACCACAAGGTCCGTCACAGTGCGCGCTAACCGTGGGCGCCGTATTCATGCGGTCGGCCAACTTCATTAATTTCTTTAACATCGTATATTCCTTTCGTTTGGTGTTATCCACAGGTACAAATCAGCTTTCGTTACGACGAATAAACGCGCTAACTATTCCAACCGCAACGACCACGGCACTTAACACAAGCAATGTGTCAGTAACTGCATGAGAACTGCTTTGCAGCGCGTGGTGCTGGTGTCCGGGATGAGCCAGTGCAGACACGCTGACAAACATACTTGCCGCGCCAATAGTTTTTAGCCGTTTTTTCATCATTCTGTTTCCTGTGTTTTACGAATTTCTGCCAATAACCAAAACATCAAAGTCGATGCCTGCTCAGTGCTTATAGCTCCAAGAATAACACCCACAAACACTCCCTACCACGTGAAATGCGTGAGCCAGATACAGCTTTATAGAGGTCCGGAATTTTAAGGGTACGCTCGAACATGTGAGTACATTACTGGCGTAGTTTTAACCGTAACCATTGCAGAACCAGCGCTGTAAAATACGAGAGCACCGCAATGTGTGGGGCATGGTCATCAGGTCTTTCCTGACGTCAGGGATTAGTAGAAGCTCAAACTTTTCCAGTTTGGGTGGGCTCACCATTGGTTACTTACTTCATCAAGGTCGCCATGGGTTGGGGTAATGAGTACCTGCACAGCTTTCGGATTTATGGCGAAGAGTATGGGTTATCGTATGAAGGCGGCCTGAGCTTTAATCATAATGCGTGTCAGGTTTTTCTTGACGATTTTGGATTCGACGCCGGCGATAGGTTCACCTACACTTGTAATTTCATTGATCACTAGGAGCCTGTCGGATTTAGGTGATCGTCGCGAGGGAAAGTCATTTTGAGTCAGATTTTTCGATTAAATGAGGCGAATATTGGACATATT
>QIGP01000283.1 GCA_003228965.1 Gammaproteobacteria bacterium | reverse complement strand
GTGAATTGGGTACCGCTAGCATTCCGGCACGACAATTCCGATGTTTATATTGGTGGCGGTTTGTTAACCGACGCAGAACGTCGGTCGAGGGGTAATGTATTTTTTCTCCAGGTATTGACGTGCGAAGAACGCCGTTGACGTAGATTATTTGTGGCTGTAGCTTCGCCGCAGACCAATGTGACGATACTGCCGAAGACGGCAAAGGATTATAGAAATGTATGCCCACTGCGTGGTCATGACTTTCTTCACTGGGTTACCGCCTGCGTGGGAATGACCAAAATGGGGAGGCGCGTACGTTGCTTCCCGCCTGCGTGGGAATGACCAAAAGGGCTGTGGATGCCACAAAAGGTCTCATCATCCCGGCAAGGTAAAAAATCCGTCATCCCGAACACCTCTTGTTCGCGTCATCCCGGGCGCGAACCCGGGATCCCCGAATAGGATCACGCTGCGCGTGGCTGGATACGGGCCAGTGTGTCGCCTAACTCACGGCGCGCCGTTTCCAGTTCAAAGCGCTTCTGCAGATTGATCCATATATCCGCCGTCGTGCCGAAATACCGGCCGAGGCGTAAGGCTGTGTCGGCGGTAATGCCACGCTTCTCGTTCAAGATTTCGTTCACGCGCGTCGGCGTCACTTCGATGGCACGAGCTACGGCATGGCTGGAAAGTCCCATCGGGGCCATAAATTCCTCACGAAGAATCTCACCAGGGTGAATCGGTGGTAGCCGTTCTGCGGTCATTGTTTTTTCCTAACTTCATTGTCAATGGTAATCAGTGATTTCAACATCGTAGGTATCGCCACCCCGCCAACAAAAGCACACGCGAAATTGATCGTTGATACGAATGCTGTACTGGCCGCTGCGATCGCCCTTGAGTACTTCGAGACGGTTACCAGGCGGAACGCGTAAGTCGTCCAGAGTGACCGCTGCATCGAGATATTCCAGTTTGCGGCGGGCGGTGCGGGCAATATTTACAAAGCGGCGTATGCGCCTGGCATTGAACAGGGCTTCCGTATCCTTGCTGGCGAACGTTTTAATCACTACCGTATCGTATACCGATATGCGATACGCAACAAATAGTAGAGTCAGGTCTATCCCAAGAAAGAACGTATGCCCATTGCATGACCCTGGTTTTTTCAGTGGGTTCACGCCTACGACTCGCTTTACATGGTCGCCAATGTGGCGAAACAAAACGTGCTCCTCTTTGAGGTGTGTTGACAATAGATATACGTGATTCGATGATATGTATATCTATTGTGTAGGCATGCGGAGATCAAACCATGAGAAACGCCGCCATCAATCTGCGAGCCCTGCCCCAGCAGCGCGAACTGATCGATCAGGCTGCCGAGCTGCTTGGCAAAAACCGCTCTGATTTCATGCTCGAAGCCGCCTGCAAGCGTGCCCAAGCCGTACTTCTCGACCAAGTGTTCTTCAACTTGGATGCCGACAAATTTCGCCAATTCAGCACATTGCTCGACGCACCGCCGGCACCGAATCCCGGTCTCGAACGGCTCATGGCCGTGAGAACACCGTGGGAGAACAAAAGTACGACATGAGCATGGACTGGACGCCACCGCACGCACTCGGCGCCACCCACATCCTCACTGATCTTGCTTGCGGTGAATCCGTTCTGGATGACTGGCTCAAGCAACGAGCACTGGCCAACCAAGCGAGTGGGGCCAGCCGCACCTTCGTGGTTGCAGATCAAAATGGACACGTTGTCGGCTACTACGCACTGGCTGCCGGAGCGGTATCTCATCAGGCTGCTACCGGCGGAGTACGACGCAACATGCCCGACCCCATCCCGGTGCTGGTTTTAGGGCGTCTTGCGGTCGACCAGCGCGCCCAGGGATCCAAACTCGGTGCCGCATTGCTCCAGGATGCCGTCAAGCGCACCGCCACAGTTGCGCAGAACACCGGCGTGCGTGCACTGCTCGTGCACACCCTCAATCAGCGTGCCCGGCAGTTTTACCTACAATATGGTTTTCAGCCTTCACCCCAACATCTCATGACGCTGATGCTACGGGTGAACGTCCATGGGTTGGGTCACTATAGTACCGAGTGATATAGTTACATTAATCTTGACGGATCTACGATGCGCATCTACAAGACCCGAGCCTTCGACAAGTGGGCGGCCAAGGAAGGTCTGGCTGATCCAGCGCTGGCTACAGCTGTGGCTGAAATGGAAGCAGGTCTGATTGATGCCGAGCTTGGAGCTTGTCGGGCTTGGAGGGTCGTAGCGAGGCAGATGAAAAATCGAGGACAGTTTTTTGATCTTTTGAGGCGAATAGTGGTTCTATTTAACGATAAAGAACGAAAAAATGGGCCGATTTTCCACCGCCGTAGTAGATTCTTCCCAAGTCTGACAGGCTCCTTGGTAGCCAAGTAGTAAAGAAGCGAGTACCCCTGCCGGGACGAGGCAAGAGCGGTGGAGCGCGCACATTGCTGGCCTATCGCCAGAGCGACCGGGCCTTCTTCGTCTATGGCTTTGCCAAGAACGAGCGCGACAATATCGACGCCAGGGAGCTGAAGGCGCTGAAACAACTGGCGGCAATCCAGTTAGGGCTGAGCGAAGCACAACTGCTGCACGCACTGCACGCAGGTACCCTGATCGAGGTAAAACATGACAAGCCGACTACTCAAAACATTGCACGAAACCGCTGAGGACTTTGCCGCCATCGGGCTGCTCGACACACAAACGATGCGGGAGTTCGATGTCGCCTGTTTGCCGCCGGTGAAGGTGTATACCGCCCAGGAAATCAAGCGGCTACGCCTACACTGTCGGGCGAGTCAGAGCGTGTTTGCCGCCTATCTAAATACCAGTCCATCCACGGTACAAAAATGGGAACGCGGCGACAAGCACCCCAATGGACCGTCACTGAAACTGCTGAACCTGGTGGAGCGCAAGGGGCTGGAAGTACTTACCTGAATACCAACAGGGTCTATCTTTATATTCAGCAGCTGACGAGGTGCTGCTGGACTAGGTAGACTGAATTCGTTGACGGGGGTGTGGCTCATGGGGTTCGTACCTCCCCCGACCTGCGAAACGAATGGGGTCAGTTCTCGTATTGTAACATCTATGGGGGTAAGTAACTAAGCTCTACTCCAGTACGGATGTTACAATACGAGAACTGACCCCATTCACATAAATCGTGATGGGCATCACACTCAGCTAAAAGCTGGCCTGAATCCTGCTTTGTGTACAAACGTCACAAAGACCATTACAGGACTG
>QIGP01000144.1 GCA_003228965.1 Gammaproteobacteria bacterium | reverse complement strand
GTCACATAACCAACTGAGTCCACAGCAACCGGGCGCACAGCAAAACGCCCTTCCCGCTCATCACAGTGGAAAGGGCGCTCCAAAAACACACTTGAAGCTTGTTCGTAGCTCTACTAAGGCAGCGCGTCCTGCTCTTCGTCGACAGGAGGCGGAAGCAAATCTTCAACGGTAACGTTCAATCCGAGCGCGGTTGCACTGGCAACGTATATCGAGGAATACGTTCCGACGATGATGCCCACGATTAGCGCAAGAGAAAACGGCCGAAGCGCTTCACCGCCGAAAATGTACAGCGCCAGCAGCACAAACAAAGTAGTGACTCCGGTAATAATTGTACGTGCGAGCATTTGATTAATAGAGATGTTCACCACCTCTTCCGGGTCAGCGTTGCGTAATTCCAGAAGGTTTTCCCGAATACGGTCAAACACAACAATTGTATCGTTGAGTGAATAACCGATTACCGCAAGTATTGCCGCGACCACGGACAGGTCGAAATCGAGCTTCAACAAAGAAAAGAACCCTACCACCAGAATAACGTCGTGAACCAAAGCAGCGACCGCACCAGCTCCAAACTTCCAGACGAAACGAATCATGACGTATAGAAACACAAGTATTAGCACGATGATGAGTGCAAGCGCACCGCCTTCACTGAGTTCCTTGCCGACCTGGGCACCCACTACTTCGACACGTCCCCGCACTACCGACTCGTCGGCACTATGGAGAATGTCGAACACGGTCTCACCCATGGTGACCTTTTGGCCCTGCTCTACGTCGTCAGCGTCTGGCACCGTATCTTCCGACACAGGCATTCGTATCAGCACATTTCGCGGTGTCCCGAAAAGCTGCACGGTGGCATCATCGATGCCCGCGTCTTCAAGCGCCGACCAAATCGCCGGCAAGTCAGCCCCGCCAGGGTAGACCGCCTCCATGAGCACTCCACCTGTGAAGTCGACACCCAGGTTGAGTTTTTGCACGAACAATGAACCCATTGACACAACAATTAGTGCTAATGAAACAAGCATTGCCGTGCGACGGTGGCCGACAAAATTAATACTTGTGGTTTTTTTAAAAATTTCCATGGTCGTGCCTTTACTGAATTCTGTATTTAGGGATCGTCGAGTAACAATTTAGATAGAGAGCTTTTCTACTTTCTTGTCACCACCGTACAACCAGTTAACCAACGCCCGCGTACCGATAATGGCCGTAAACATCGAGCTCACAATACCAATCGACAGGGTGGTCGCAAAACCTTGAATAGGGCCGGTACCGAAAAGGTACAGAACCAGCGCAGCTATAAGCGTTGTAATATTGGCATCGGCAATCGATGAGAACGCTTTATCGTAGCCCGCGTGGATTGCGTTTTGAGGCGCGGCGCCACCGCGCAGTTCCTCCCGTATTCGCTCGAATATGAGCACGTTGGCATCCACCGCCATACCCACCGTGAGCACAATACCGGCAATTCCCGGCAACGTTAATGACGCTTGCAGCAAGGACAGTAACGCCATCATGATGATCAGATTAGCAAGCAACGCAAGATTGGCGAAGATGCCAAAAACACGATAGTAAACAAGCATGAACGCCACCACCAGCAAGAAGCCAATGATCACGGCAAATTTGCCTTTTTCAATGTTGTCTTTACCAAGCGTTGGACCCACGGTACGCTGCTCTACCACGTAAATGGGCGCAGCCAACGCACCTGCACGCAACAGCAAAGCAAGCTCCTGCGCTTCGTTCGGAGTAAAACCCGAGATACGGAAACTGTCACTGAAGGTGCCGCGAATAGTGGCGAAGTTAATCACTTCTTCAGTCGTTTCGAGGATGGGCTTTTCCTGACCTTCAACGTAACGCGCATTAGTTTCTATGAACACAACAGCCATGCGTTTATCCAGATTGGCTTTAGTGTGTTCGAACATGCGTTTCGACGCACTGCCATCGAGTTTCACGTTAACAATTGGGCCGTCTATGGAGTCGTAGGTAAACCCCGCGTCAATCAGCTCCCCACCCGTTGCGATGACATCGCGATCAAGCACGACCGGCCCCCTAACGCCTTCCTTGTAGTTGGGGTAAAACAAGCAACCGGCTGGAGCGCGTCCGCTTCGCGCCGCTTCAACGGCACTGCCAGACTGACACTCGCCACGAAATTCAAGGGTAGCGACTGCACTGAGAAGTTCGATCACTGCAGCTGGATCGCCAACGCCCGGGAGCTGAACCACAATGCGATTGGCGCCTTGTCGTTGAACCAGAGGTTCTGAGACACCCGCCTCGTCAAGACGACTGCGTAACGTAGTGGTGTTTTGTTCTATTGCGAAATTTTGCCGATCTTTAACCTGGGTTTCGCTCATGGTCAAACGCAACATGGGACAAGCTCCGGCATCTTCTCGTTCGGAAACGAGGAAGCCATCCTCCATATCGTCAACCAGTTTACGTGTCTCACTACACCGCGCGGCATCACGCGTTGTAATTTGAATGGCGTTATCTTGGGCGAGTACCCTCACTCCCGGTATTTTTTCATTACGCGCCTGGGCTTTAATAGCAGAAGCCATCTGGTCGAGATACTGCGAAATGGCACGAGGCATATCAACCTCAAACAGCAAGTGAACACCGCCACGCAAATCGAGCCCCAGGTGAACCGGTTTGCCACCACTACTTCGCAACCACGGCGGCATTAGCGGGGCAAAATTCGTGGCGACCTTATAGCCACTGTCTTTACCTCCGAATCGATCCTTGAGCAGAATTTTTACCTTCTCCTGCTGGTCGTCGTCGACAACCACGAACAACCGGTCGTTGTGAATATACACATCGGACACCGACTCGCCGGCTGTCTTTAGATATTGTAAAACGATGCCGCCCATCTCAGATGGAAGCGGATCAGCCGAGTCACGAGTAATTTGTACCGCGCGGGATTCGCCGTAAAAGCTCGGTAACGCCAAAAAACCAGCCAGCAATACGATGCTGAGTACCAGGATATTTAGCCAGGAAGGATAACGATTCATTCAACTACAGCCTTTTCTAGTTTTGCGGTAACGCCTGTCGGACCCAGGACATTTGGGCAATTAGGTCATAAAACGGCGAGATTTCAGTGGGATCAGTCTTTCATTGTCCCTTTTGGAACCACGGCACCAATGTTTTGGCGCTGAATTTTAATGTCGGTGTTGGCGGCAATATTGAGCGTAACGAACTGATCGCCCAGTTCTACAATGCGCCCCAGAACCCCACCCGCGGTGACGACTTCGT
>QIGP01000013.1 GCA_003228965.1 Gammaproteobacteria bacterium | reverse complement strand
GCCTTTGATGTCAAAAATTACTTTGCTGAATTGCGACACGTCAGCCGTTACGCTTTGATTAGCGGAGCCAAGACCTGCGCCTGCCCACGGGAAGGCGAAGCCTGTTTTCACTTGCGCAGTGACAGCCAATGCGAAGCCTCCGCCCGGTCGCTCTACCCGCTGAATGTCGGCGGTGGAGTTCCCTCCCATCATACCGTCATCCGTTGCCGCCCAGCTGAGACCGTTGGGTCCGGTCAGGTTCTCGTCGAATGAACCCAGCGACGACGTAGACAGCTGTGACGCCGATTCGAATTCAACCTCTTCGCGTAAGACGACGTAACCGTTTTTGATTATCTGTTTAATTTGCAGACTGGCACTAATGTTCTGGTACGGATTACCTTGAAGCAGCAACAGATCGGCTCTTTTGCCCTCAACAAGTGATCCGCGCCCGGTCAGATTGAAAACGCTAACCGGCAATTCGGTTGCGGCTCGAACCGCTTCGGCAGGCGTAAGCCCGGCCTCAACCAGCAAACTCATTTCGTGGTGCAAGCTAACGCCGTGAGCCGTACCTGGATTGGGCGCATCGGAGCCTGCCAGTAAATGCACGCCCGCGAGATGGAGTCTTTTTACATTGCCAAGAGCCAACTCAAAATCAAAGCCGTCACCAATGGCTGGAAAATGCGTGGCAAGCGTTTGTTGTTGCATCGGCGAAAGCCATTTTTGAATGTCCTTTTCACCCTTCATAGGGTTATCTTGTTGCGCAACGGATGCAATAACCGCGAGCGTCGGAATTACAAACACATTATTTTCGACAGCCAGCGCCAAAAACTCATCACTTACAGGCTCGTCTGCGAACACGTGAACCAATCCGTTAATTCCGTCTGTCACCATATCCAACGCGGCTTGCTGAGTAGAAATGTGAGCTAAAGCCATCAGGCCTTCTTTGTGCGCAGCTTCTATCACAGCCTTTGCCGTTGCACGATCAAGACTTGGAATACTCGACTGATAAGGCATGTACACAAGCTTGATGAAATCGGAGCCTTCATCTTGTCGTGCGCGTACCCATTGAGTTACATCTGAAGACTCCGACAGAGCCTCTATTGGAATCCCGAACTGGGTACCGTGCCCGCCTTTTACGGTGGCTAACATTCCGGCGGAGTAAAGATCGGCGTTGGACACCGGTGATCTTTCATCACGCAATTCCCGAGTCGCCTTTAAAATAGAGGGCAGTGAAAACATATCAACAGAAGTGGTTACGCCGAAGCGCAACGCATCCTCGAGAGCGGAGCCGTAGGAATGCGTATGACTGTCGATGAGACCTGGTATCGCGGTCAAGCCGCTTGCGTCAATGACAGTAGCGCCTTCTGGAACTTCAATATCAGTACCGATCTTTTGAATTATGCCATCGTTAAGCAAAAGAGATGACGTGGTTCGTTTTCCGTCACTGCTCGTCAGGTAGACATTCTCAATGACCAGATTTACCGTATCACCGCCAGCGACTGCTGTCCCGGGCGTTTCAGACTTAGGCGTCGGGAGCACGAACAACAACAGCAATATTGCAGCGAGGACGCTCGAAAATACAATTCCAAAAGTACGTTTCATTAGATAACCCCTGAGAGTATTAAGAACATCTAGTCGCGTTGCCGAGACCAGGCAACGAGCGTTAAAATGGCAAGGACAGCCGTAATCACGACCATCACGATCAGATGATTACCAAACGTGTGATTGCCCGCAGCACCTGAAACGGAAAGAGCAATTTCAGCCAGGTGAAAGGAGGGCAAAATCTGGGCCATTGTTTGCATGGCAGACGGATACATTGTTATTGGAATCCAAAGACCGCCGAGAATGGCGAGTCCCATAAAAACAAGATTAGCAATCGCAACGGCGGCGTTGGTGCTCAGTGAAAAGCCAATAGTTAATCCAATTAAAATAAAGGGGATTGTCGATAGTACGTGCACGGCAAACAGTTTTAGCCAGGTTGTTCTTTGCAACTCAACCCCCGCGACAAAACCTGCGACAGCATAAACAAGTACTATCGCTACTGCTACAACCAGCAGGGTCACAACAATTTTCGCCAAAATGTAGCTAGAACCAGGCGCTGGCGATGCCCGTTTTAAATCAAGCCAGCCTCGATCGCGCTCGTTGGCAACCGCGACGCCAAAACCAAATACGGCCGGGCCCATCACCGCAAAGACACCATAAGTTGCCAGCAGATATAAGCTCGCACCACCACCTTGCGGCATAACCACGCCGAAGAACGTATAGAACGCTACAGGGAATACCATGGTTGGCACTATATATTCCGGCGCACGAATGATTTTCAATAGTTCGGCGCTACATTCAACCAGAAGTGATTTAGAAATGTTCATGAGTACTCCTTGGTGAAAACATCTTCCAGACTGGGGCGAGATACACTTAAATCGATGACCTCGTTGTCTGAGCCAAGAAGCTCCCTCAACGTGTTCACGACATCACTCGAATGAATTTCGCTGATCCGCCCGACGGCGGTGACGCGTGTAACGCAAGACAGTTGCTGTAAACTTTTTTCGTCTAGAGAAGTGTTGCAGCGAATAACGGAGCCACCCAACAACGAACGAATTTCATCAGCGGCTGCGTTTGCCACAATGCGCCCTTCTTTCATGATGACAATATGATCGGCCAGCGTATCGGCCTCTTCCAAATAGTGTGTTGTAAGCACGATGGTTTTACCCTCACTTGCAAACGTGCGTACGACTGCCCACAGTGCTTTTCTAGCTTCCGGATCCAGGCCCGTAGTGGGCTCATCCAGGAACACAAGATCAGGGTCGCCGACTATGGCCAACGCGAACTGAACTCGACGTTTCTGCCCACCCGATAGTTTCTTGTAGCGTTTATTTGCAAAGGCTCCAATATCTGCAAGCTCAAGCGTAGTCGCTACGCTCATGGGCCGTGGGTAATAGCTCGCGAACAGCTCAACCAACTCTCGACCCGTTAGAAGGTCAGGCAAATCGGAGTTTTGAAGCATCACGCCAATACGCTCGCGCGCAGCCCGTTTTGTCGACAAAACTCCAAACAAGGTGGCGCTTCCCTCATCAAGCGAGAGCAAGCCAAGGGCGGCCCGTATTAGCGTTGTTTTTCCTGCACCGTTTTGGCCAAGTACAGCGACCACTGTGCCGCTGTCCAGGTTAAGAGACACATCGTCCAGCGCGCGGGTCAAACCAAACGATTTGCCAGCGCCTGTAATTGACAATGAACATTGTGGTGATTCAATCATT
>QIGP01000352.1 GCA_003228965.1 Gammaproteobacteria bacterium | reverse complement strand
CTCGAAAAGCAGCTACCCGGAAGGCGCGCAACTTTGCGCGAAATGCAGTACTGCCGCGGTGATTATGATGGATGGGTGTAAGACCTGCCTACAATGCGGCGACTCCAAGTGCGGCTGAAAACGCCTCAGGTGGTCTGAGGCTTCGTTAAATTTGCTCCAAAAATGCTCGCGTACTTTGTGTACGCTGCGCTTTTTGGCAGAAACTTGCCTCGCGACAGACCACCTCAAGCGTTTTCAGCGGAGCACCGACTTCGTTAAGTTCAGGCCGAAGATGCTGAAGCCGTATGTTCAGGGCGCTACGCCGTCAGAGGTTCTCCCGCCAGGGCTATCCGGCTCAAACACGGCCATCTCGTCAACAGGACTTACGATCGCGCCGGCTCGATTCCTGACGACATGCAGATAGATCTCAGTCGTGCGAATGTCCCGGTGGCCAAGCAAGGACTGAACAAGTTTGATGTCATAGCCTGTCTCAACAAGCCGGGTGGCGAAGGAGTGCCGAAACGTGTGGCAGCTTGCTCTACGGCGTAATCCGCTTGTTTGTGTTGCGCGCTTAACCGCACGTTTCCACCTTTGCCATCTCGAACTGTCACTTGCTTGCTGCCGAAATCCAGATCCTTGACGCGCAGCCGAAGCACTTCATTGACGCGCAAGCCGGACCCGTACATTAATGCGCCCATTGTTCGGTACACACCGGACAGACAACGAATTATCGTGGTGGCTTCTGCGTGAGTGAAGACGGTTGGCATTCGCCGTTGCCGTTGTGCGTAGTGAAAGTGAAGTTTACCGAGGCTGACGTGAAGGTGTTTGTCATACAAGAACACGAGTGCGTTCAAGGCCAAGCGCTGCGTTGCCACGGCACAGCGCCGCTGCTCTGCCAAGTCACCAAGAAACTCTTCGACTTCAGGCGGTCCCATGCGTTCGGGGTGCCGCCTGTTGTGAAAACGTATGAACCGAAGCACCCAGTACACGTAGGTTTTTTCCGTCGCGTAGCTCAGGCCGCGCCGACGAATACTCGACCTCAGTTGGTCGATGAAGCGTGTCGGCTCGACAGCGAGCGGTGGGCGAATATCATCCATGATTGATCTTTAGGCGCGGCTTGAGGGTGGCCGTAGAAAGTTATCCGTAGTTATACCGCGCTCGCAGTGAAACCCGCAGTGAATATCTTGCCAAAAGTGCCTATTTCGCCTTTGGATCAAGGACTAAGGCCTGTTTCAGGTGTTCTTGTTATACTGCGGCTATCGCAGTGTGGTTTTGTTGCGTACGCCGCGTTTGTGCGGCAGCACCGTCGAGATACGTTGCTTCAATAGCAGTGGAGTCAGATGTTTAGGTGAAATTTCTGAACAAGAATGTGAGCTGGTTATATCGCGAGCAACTCAAAAGCGCTCGCGGTAGAATCAGCTGTTAGGCGAATTGGAACCGTGTGGGTACGCTGATCAGAAACCCGATCGTTTACACGTTCGCTGCAATAGCAGCGGCCCTGTTGTTTCTTTCTATATTTATAGGACTGCATCTTTCGCAAACGCTGCAACTTATTTTCGTCCCATACACCTACGACATAACACACGGTGTCGGCGCGACAGGGTCAATAATTTATTCTGTGGCGTTGGGAACAGCGCAGGTTGGTCTGATTACGCTGACAACTCTTGGAGTTAGATTAGAGAATACTGTTACGAGACGAGTAGTTTGGAGTATTGGTATAGTTCTAGTTACTATATATTTCGTAATTATGGTATTGGGCTATCTAATTAATAATTTTCACTAATTTCGAGTGGTGTGAGACCAACACACTAAATATTCGACCGAGCCATTCATAAAGCCGGGTTGCACGAACGCTTCGATATAGGATGTATTAATCCATATATATGCAGGGAAAGAAAAATTCGCCTAACCAGTGGATCAACCTGACCGTTGACAGCGTCCTCCTTGCGCTGCCGCTCCAGTCCGGCGTTTTCAACGGCAGGTTATCCAATCGTTATGCGCACTAGGAGCTCCGGTGAATCTTAATCAAGTTACATTACCAGTCAAACAGATGGATGAAGCTACAGTTTTTTATTTAAAGCTAGGCTTTACTCAAATTGTAGATACACCTCACTATGCTCGTTTTGAATGTCCTGAGGGAGATTCAACTTTTTCACTTGTACTTGAAGCGGGTGATTTTTCAAATAGTGGAGTAATCTATTTCGAGCATGAGAAACTAGATGAATGGATTAGAGATCTAAAATCTGTTGGTATCGAGTTTGACCAAGAGGCAACAGATCAAAGCTACCTATGGCGTGAAGCAATACTCCACGACCCTTCAGGCAATAAAATTAAATTATATTGGGCTGGAGAAAATAGGCTCAATCCACCATGGCGCGTTGATAAGCGCGCCTAACAAGACATTGTTGCAGATTGCTAACAGTCGCTTCGCGCCTGTCATCATCTGCAAAACTTGGCGTTAGGCGGCTGACTAGCGGTCGACCACGAAAAGAAGCAACGATGTCATTCGAATATCAACCGATCCTGAAAGGTAAGCTTGTTGAACTCAGACCCCTAAGCACTGAAGACTTCGACGGTCTGTGCACTGTGGCCGCCGATCCGCTCATCTGGGAACAACACCCGGTCAGAAATCGCCATGAAGAAGCGACCTTCCGAGCATTTTTTGAAGAGTCCCTGGCATCCGGTAGTGCTTTGGTTGCCATTGACATCAATGGCCAACAGATAATCGGGTCTTCGCGGTTCCACGGTTACAACAAGGAACGAGACGAGGTCGAGATCGGCTGGACGTTCCTGGCTCGATCCCACTGGGGTGGCAGTTACAACGGAGAGATGAAGCGGCTCATGTTACAACACGCTTTCCGCTTCGTACGCAGCGTTGTCTTTCTTGTTGGCCTCCAGAACGTTCGATCGCAGCGATCCGTTGAAAAAATCGGCGGTGTTTGGGTGGGGACTAGGCCGGACGCAGGTGGCTGTGAGAGTTATGTGTACCGAATCACCGCCGCCTAACAAGGCGCTGCAGCTGACGGCCAACCCGCTTCGCGGTTTGTCCGCAGCTGAGCTTGGTCGTTATGTCGCTCACTTATGGGGCGACGATATGCCGCTCGTTCGAGAGAGACGTGTTGCGATATATTGTGTGTTGTTAGCGGGGCTGCTAATTTTTTGGGATGGGCTGTGTTCAGATTTGTGGAGGTCAGACAATGGGTGATGAGCAAGAGATTCGGGATCTATTCAACAATTGGATAAAATCAACGACCGAAGGAAATCTGGAAT
>QIGP01000413.1 GCA_003228965.1 Gammaproteobacteria bacterium | reverse complement strand
AATCGGGCAGTTCAAAGCACCCTTTAGTCTTGAAGAAATGGACAGCTCCAAATACATCACGTTTATGGAGCGCGGCTCCAACGCCATATTTGTTCCGGGCCGACGCATCGGTGTGGGTATCGAAAACCAAATTGGCCGACATACTTACGCCATTTCTTTGGTAGGCGACTCAGCTGAAGACAACGCAGGTGACGAAGGCTTAGGCGTTTCAGCACGCTTTACGACCTCCCCTCAATTTTCCGAACACCGATTTGCGCACTTCGGTCTAGGCATTAACTACGAAGAACCTTCACAAACCGGTAGCGACGGCAGTACACGCTTTCGCGCCCACCCAGAGTCACATGTGACCAGTACTCGCCTTGTTGACGGTGGCACCATTGCCGACGTGAGTTCTCTGACCCGTGCAGGGCTTGAAGCGGCTTACGCTTCTGGCGGATTTACAGCACAAGCCGAATACATGACTGTGTCGGTAAATGCTGCCGACATAGATGCCAACTACGACGGGTTTTACGCATACGCAAGCTATTTTCCCTGGGGCGGATATCGCCCGTACAAGAACGGTGTCTTTGGCCGCGTCAAAGCCAACAACACCTGGGAGTTTGCTCTGCGCTACAGTACGTTGGATTTGACCGACACTAACGGCGGTCGAATGGACAACATTACCTTTGGCGTGAACTATTACGTCAATCCTTACTTACGTATTATGGCGAACTACATTGTGTCGGACGTTAAGGACGGAGTTAACGGCGACGAAGATCCGAGCATTTTCCAAATGCGCGTGTCCTTTGACTTCAAATAGGACGAATGGATTCTGCCCGACATGAAAACGGTCGGACAAGCGTCAACCCAAAGCCTGTTTTTGCGTGCAAGAACAGGCTTTGTTTGTCCCATCTGGAGAGCGTGCCAAACCGGAGGCTACGCAGCCATTCAAAAGAACTCGTCGTTAATCGCGGCGCAACCCGACAGTGTTTGATTAAAGTAACGCCGGAGTTCGTCGTTTAAAACGGTGGTACGAATCTGCTATAGATCGTGAGCGTTCTGTGGTGACCACGACATCTGCTGTTTCTTACAAAAGCGTTTGCTGATGACTTGGTTAACCGCCGACTCGACAAAACTGCTGGCAATCGGATCACCGTGACGATGTCGGTCACCGTAGTTGATCATATAACGTCGGTTTCGACTGAAATAGGCAATGGCTTCCCTAAGCTTCTTGTCGAGTTTCTTGTGAATCGTGTTCGAACTCAAAGAGTTCCAGATCATCCGTTAACCACTGCAAACGATCGAGACAACGATGCCAACATCCGTGTCACAGAAACCATATGGCACGTTCGAGATCACGCAGAATTCGACCGTAAGCTTGCCGGTCATCATTTTCGGGAAGGCCCTTGGCGGTTCGAATCAGATTCTGAAAGCGCATGGCTACATGAAACCAATCGAGTACCCACTAACCCCACAGTCGTCGACCAAACTGTGCCTGTCCAACCGTATCACCACCGTCCGATAAAAAAGTCACTGGTAGGTCAGCTGCAATGCCTTCGTGGGTGAGAAATTCGGCCATTCGTATGGCGGGATTACTCTCCAGTTTATGCACGTAACCAAAGCAGCCACCGGGCTTCTTGGTGAAGTAATTGGCAACGTAGTGGATATTGAAGTGGCTGACCTATATGGTGACGGCATTCAGGATCTGTATTTTTGTTCGGCCCGAAATTTTGGTAGCAGCGACTCAGCCAGAGACTTTCTATTGCTGGGTCAATAGCCACAGCATGCCTATGCGGGCGACACATTTAAAACTACTCAGCCGCTAAACTAAACGTGGGGAAGCCTGTTGGCTTCCAGACAACAAACCGCTGGAGACACCATGAGCACAATCAAACTTACCTATTTCGACACCACAGGTGGTCGAGGCGAACCACTTCGAATTGTTCTGGATGCTGGCAACATTCCGTTTGAAGATCACCGCATTTCGTTTGCCGAATTCGGTCAGGCCGCCAAAGACCTTCCAATGGGTGCCGTGCCCGTCGTCGAAATTGATGGCACTGTGTACACACAATCAAACGCTTTGATTCGATACTACGGCAAGATATCGGGACTCTATCCAGAAGACGCCTGGGAAGCTTACAAGTGCGATGAAGTTATGGGTGCCACAGAAGACTTAACTAACAAGCTTGTTCAAACGTTTGGTCTGAAAGACGACGCACTGTTATCCGCTCGACAAGCTTTGGTTAAAGGACCAATTACCCGATATTTGAAGCTTCTGGACAGCCGACTCAGCGAGGCAGGCTCAAACTATTTGGCCGACAACCGTTTTACGATTGCCGACCTGAAAGTATTTATTCAGCTAAGGTCGCTGACCAGCGGCTTTTTGGATCACGTACCGACTGATACGGTCAGTAGCGTAGCCCCACGTTTGCAAGACTACGCTGAGAGCATCGCAAAAGAGCC
Source organism: Gammaproteobacteria bacterium (assembly GCA_003228965.1). Taxonomy (GTDB): domain Bacteria; phylum Pseudomonadota; class Gammaproteobacteria; order Steroidobacterales; family SZUA-146; genus SZUA-146. The sequence goes on along the minus strand of QIGP01000413.1, from coordinate 811 downwards.
ATCAATTCTCAGCTACTACGCCAAATAGTATGTACTGGTGCGAACGAGTGTTAGGCCGAACTTTTTCGGGATACACCAGTGAGTGTAGCGAGCGCACTAAGCAATAGCACCAAGCCGGCCGGTAATGGTACGAGAGTTAATGAGGCAGAATCTAATGCCAGGAATACATCCGTACCGCCGAGCCCGGGAATCGGAAGAACAACGCCCGTTGAGTTTGTGTTGTTTATATCGTATGGCTCAAAATTGGTCAGATCGAAACTGGTAGGAAGTGCCGCGGTCGCAAACGCGGAACCGTCTTGTTGCTGAAACTGAATAGCAAAGAAATCGATTTCGCCAGTATTCGTATTGGTCACTGCGAAACCGACACCAAAGTAGTCTCCAACATTTGGGGCATCATTAAAAACGAAACCGGTATTGACGAAGTTGCCCGACAGCGCGTATTCAATGCCATTTACCTGCATAAAGGCTGCGGTAACAATATTGCTGTATTGGCTCACTGAATCGGAGGGGTTTTGATCAACTGAACTGTAATCGAGAACTAAAGAGCCACTATAGGATCCGCTCACTGTTTGACCGGCAAAGTCGAGTCGATAGCTCGTAGCGAATGCCGTTGTTGATGTGGCGAAAAGAGCAATGGCACCAATCAAAAATTTCCGTGTAATGTTCATTGAATCCCCTTTCTTAAATCTATTTCTACTATTTTCTAATTGCACTCTAGCTTGCATTATTCATGAGTTGATGGAATTTATCGCCGCTGTGGTGTGGGCAGTTGTGCTGATCGCCCGCCGGGACATAGCCGTAGCTATGGCTC
>QIGP01000153.1 GCA_003228965.1 Gammaproteobacteria bacterium | reverse complement strand
GGTGGTCCTGTCACTGTGATTCGAGCTCTACTTGAGGTTCTCGGACCTGATGGAACATTGGTCATGTCTGCAGAGTCCCCAAATATCTCTGATCCAAGCGGTTGGAACGACGAACGAGTGAAGGTCAGCTGGCATGACAAGATACGCGAGCACCTACCGATTTTTGATCCATTTACAACACCAACAACGATGGGCGCAATTCCAGAGGCATTTAGGACGTATCCAGGAACTCTAAGAAGCAACCACCCACTTGTATCGGTTTGTGCTATTGGATCTCTCGCAATCGAAGTAACAAAAGAGCACTCATTGGAGTATTGCGAGGGCCGTGGTACACCCTTTGAGAAGTTGTATGACTTTGGTGCGCAGACGCTGCTTCTGGGCGTCGGCTTCAATCGATGCACTTCTTTACACTACGCAGAATCGCTTGTTTCAAAGCGACGCACAACAACGCACCACTTTCCAATTAAATTGAATGGTAAACGGGTGTGGGTGGAGAATGCTGACATGGCGAACGACGACGGCGTTCATTTTCCGATTGTTGGCGAGCAGTTTCTTGCAACAAGTGAAGTTCGTATCGGCCGCGTGGGCGATGCCGATTCGATGTTATTCGCAACTCGACAATTAGTGGACTTTGCCGAATCGTATTTCGCACGAGAACTCAGTTGAGCAACGACGCCCACAATAATGTAACTGTCGGTATGATGTGTAAGCTGTCATTTGTTTGGAGTTTCTTTGAAATTGGTCAAATCACATAACAATCAGCACCAGTACGTTCCGGCCGTTGGCCTCCACCGGACCTGCTTTACTGTCACAATTTTTGCTTCCGAGACTGTGAAAGTATTCATGGCTCGAAAACATAACGCGCATTAGAATTAGAATGCCTTCGTTTGCCACTTGCGCATACAAAGTATTAAAGGAAGTCACTCTCACGCGCCTTTTGTACGCGACATGCGAACGCAAAATAATTCTTTCACAGTCTCTTCCGCAAAAATAGCGCCAGCTTCAGCAGGCCGCTGTGCTGGAAGTTAAGCGCTCGGCTATTGGGATCGAATTGCGATGAAGTGTTGGTAGGTAGAGTGTCGCAATTTCTAGTTCAACAACAACCAGGACAGTTTCGCCTTCAGTTACACATTCGCGGCACAACCAACTTCCACAGGCAAGACAACAGTTTCCTGTAAGCCCCCATCGGCGATCCAGGCTATCGTCAGAGCTGGACTGGAATCCAAGATTCGGATATACCACTTGCACCGCAATCAATTTGGTAATGTGATGCAGCCGTCGTCCGGGCCTCGGTCGCAACTTAACAAAGCGCTCAAACGGATCGACCTACCCGTCACGCCTTTTGCATTCGAGACTGTGAAAGTATTCCTCCCACAAAAATGAGATAGTGGCCCCATAGCAACTAACCCCACAAAAAATGTCATCACGTCGTTATCAACCCAGCCTAAATCGTCATCAAGACATGTTACTACCCCCGCGAGTGGATGAATATGTCAGTCAAAACAATACCGTTCGAGCGATAGACGCCTATGTGAACACGCTTGACCTGGAAGACTTAGGATTTACCCACAGCCAGGATTGTCTGTCTTCAGGGCAACCGCCCTTTGACCCTCACGCTTTATTAAAGCTCTATTTGTACGGCTATCTACAAAGCCTTCGCAGCAGTCGCAAGCTGGAACGGGAATGTCGGCGTAATTTAGAAGCGATCTGGTTGGTAGAAGGACTTAGACCCAGCTATAAAACCATTGCTGATTTTCGTAAAAACAATTGCGCCGCGCTCATTGCTGCCAACCGAGACTTTCTGCTGCTGTGCAAAGAACTGGCCTTGTTTGGCGGCGAGCAGGTGGCCGTTGATGGCAGTTACTTCAAGGGTGATGCGAGCAAGGACAGTATTTATACGGCGGCGAAACTGGATAAACAACTCGAAGCATTGGAAAAGAAAATCAAGGCGTATCAACGTGCGCTTAACGATCAAGACGCTGAAGACGATCAGGCGGGCAAAGGCTCGCTAGCCGAAGACGAGTCGTTAGCGGAAAAACTGCGGTTATTAGAAAAGAAACAAGCGGAGAAGAAGGCACGGAAAGCCCAACTGCAGGCGGGAGAAGAAAAACAGATATCCACCGTAGACCCGGACGCGCGCCTACTGCGCAAACGAGGCCACAGCACACCGGGGTATAACGTACAAATTGCCGTGGATAGCCAACATCAATTGATTGTCGCTCACGATGTCGTCCAAGACGGCAACGATAGCCACCAATTAGCCTCCATGCTGGCAAAGGCGCAAGACGTTTTGGCCTCTGAAAACCTGGAGGGTGTAGCCGATTCAGGCTATCACAGTGGACCGGAGATAAAGGCCTGTGAAGACCAAGGTATCCGTGTCTATGTCGCTACTAAAAAGCCCACCACCAAAGCCAGTAAACGTGGTCGGTTTAGCCAACAGGATTTTCCCTACGATGCGCAACAGGATCATTATCTCTGTCCGCAAGGCCATCGTCTGTTAGCAAATAAAAACCCGCAAACGATAGCGGGAAAAACGATGATTCGGTATCGCATCAGTGCCACGACCTGTAACGCCTGCCCCTTACGGAAGCAATGCCTGACGGACAAAACGCAAAACAAACAGATCATGCGATGGGAACATCAAGCCATGGTTGAAGAGCACGATGAGCGGATGCAACAAAACCCACAAAAAATGCGTCAGCGCAGTGAATGGGTTGAACATCCATTCGGCACGCTCAAACACCGAGCGGGTATCCACCATTTTCTAATGCGGGGACTGGATAAATGCGCAGGTGAATTTGGTTTAATGGTCTTAGCGTATAACTTTACTCGTGTGATGACGTTACTCGGTGCCGATTTTTTCCGGGATTATTGCGCCCAAAAATCAGAAAGTCGGCAAAGAAAGGTCGAATACGCTTAAAAACATAGGGGAATAGCCTCTCAATTTAGAAAAAGAGCCGCTGATAGAAACATTGTCGAAAAAATACGTTCGACTGATAGTTAAGAACCGTCTCAAGGTAACAATGGATGAATACTTTCACAGTCTCGTATGCGATGACCGCTGGGCTCCTCCGGGTTGTACACCACTTGTAATCCAGAGACCTGCAATATGCCCCGCTCCAGCGAGAGGCCTTGTTCTAAGATTGCCCACAACAGTTCCCCGGAAACTTCCATGAGCACAACGCGGTCTTCAAACGGAAAGGCATCAAGCAGTTCAACCAGGTTGACCCGCCCTTAGCCTGGACTATTCATGAACAAGCTACTGCGGTCGTCGATAGCAGCAAAAACACAACGCGTGCTCCTTACAGGTGCTCGACGTGCTGTCAAGCACGCCTCCGCGCCTTTCAGTCCGCGCCACGTCGTGTTTTTACTACTCTCGACACCCTCGTCACGCTTCTTCATGAATAGTCCAGGCTAGGGAATATCCCGACGCAAAGCGCCCGAAGGCATGAGCCCAATTTGTGCATCAGCCGCCTCGCGAACAATGTCTGCGAACAGGTTGCCGAGATCCGATTCTTCGTTGTACCGGCGGGTGAGACGCGCGCTGCTGTGACCCGCCGCCGCATAGATTTGCCGATGAGTTTTTCTACTCGCCTCTAACCTACGCCGAACCTCTGGGTGGGGCGCGAGCGCGTCGCTATCGACCAGCAACAGCTCGCCACGATGCGATTTGATCGCCTTTGATGAGCGATCAAGCTCGAGTTGCAGAAACCCGAGATGTTGTCCCTGACCAAAAGTCTGCATGATGATGGTGCCAGTCTCGGGGTGTACTACGGGACTACGAGTGCCAGCGTCGGCGTGCCCGGCAAATAACACGTCAATACCCTGCACTGACCCCGCGAGTTCAATGTCTGCATCTATGTCGCGCGTAATGTCGGGGCGCGCCTCGTCGTCGGTCTGCATCGGCGCAGTTTTACCCTGGTGCGTCAACAGAACAATCAGATCGACTCTGTCGCGCAGCTTGCGCACGTGCTGCGCCACCACTGGCACCGGGTCACGCACTTCTACGCCTTCTATGTTCGAAGGGATCAGGGCGGTCGCCGCGTCCTGGCCCAGTACCCCAATTACACCAATAGAAACGCCATCTCTTTCGAGAATAACGTAGGGTTGCGCGAATGGCGCACCGTTCT
>QIGP01000242.1 GCA_003228965.1 Gammaproteobacteria bacterium | reverse complement strand
GAAGGTGAATAATACAATTTGAACATGCGAGGGGTCGGCAAGAGACGCCGTGACATACTTCTCAAAGGCGTCGAGCAAACCTTGAAAGAGTCCTTTAAAGCTGAAGCCTATCAGTGTCGCGGCGCCAATCCAGATGCCCAGAAACAACGCGGGAATGACGCTGCGCAGTGCCAGTGCGAGCAGTATTGCGACCATCGGTGGAAGTATTGACAGCCAGCCCGGAATTACGCGCAGTGTCTGCAGTTCGCCGCCGCGGATTTGAGTGGTGATGCTGCTGGAGGCCGCAATATTATTAAAAGTGACTTTGCCGTCGGCGTCAGCGGTTAGCACGCGCGGCTTGTCGTCTACTGTGAGCGTCACCGCGCTGCCAGGTGTGGCGTCTGTGAGAACAATGTCACTGGCGACGCCGCGTAGCGCTACTTTGGGTGATTCAATGGTAAGGGCGAACGACGAAGTACAGATGATTGATGCGGCGACAATCAAAAGAACAGCGAGTAGGCGAGATGTCATGACGATCCTGAGCATTTGATGATGAAGCCATGCTATCACGTCAGGACTACCGTTTGCCTCAGAGTGCAGTACCTACAGGGTACCTATAATGGACCTATAGCGGACCTGGGCATCCTTTCTGCGACCCGTTAGACAGGTACAGCTCTTGCTGCCAGGAGCGAACTGATACACTCCCTGTCTTACCATTGTTCCTGCTAGTGCCCACTATGATGCATTCTACCAAATCTGTCGGCATCACTTACGCCGCCCCGTCTGAACAGCCCGAGCAGCGCGCCGATCATGTGGCTACCGAAGAGCCGATGGAAGTTCGCTTGCGCCACCAGGTCGACGGGCAGTGGACCGAGCGTAGCATCTCTATCACCATGCGCACGCCCGGGAACGATGCCGAGCTTGCGGTTGGCTTTTTATTTACCGAAGGCATTGTTCATGGTGCCGATCAAATCCAGCATGTTGAACATTGTGGTCCGGCCAACGTTGATGGATTGCGTAACGTGGTTAAGGTGACCCTTACAGAAGGCGTCGCTGTCGATGTTGGCAAACTCATGCGTAATTTCTACACCACTTCGAGCTGTGGCGTCTGCGGCAAGACTTCGCTCGAAGCGCTCAAAATCGAGAGCCGCTTTAAAATTGCCGATCCCAAACCCATGTTGGCGGCCTCATGTTTGAGTGCTGCACCTGATTTGTTACGCGACCGCCAAACGCTGTTCGAATCCACCGGAGGGATCCACGCGTCCGGACTGCTCGACACCGACGGCAACCTGGTCGCTCTCAGAGAAGATGTCGGCCGCCACAATGCCCTCGATAAGCTAATCGGCCGGTCGCTCAATCTTGGACAGGTTCCCTTATCATCTTCAGTAGTTTTACTTAGCGGGCGGGCCAGTTTTGAGCTTTTACAGAAGAGTTTGATGGTCGGAGTGCCAATTGTGGCGGCGGTAGGCGCGCCGTCGTCGCTTGCAATAGAGTGCGCCGAGGCAAACAACATGACACTTGTAGGGTTCTTGCGCGGACAGGGATTCAATGTTTATACCGCGCCCGAACGTATAATGTTCGATCGCTAAAACCCCGAAAGAGTACTGCAAATGACACCTGAACAAATCAAGCAACGCACGTCCCAGATAGTCGAACCTCTGCGGTCGTTACCTGGCGGACTGCTCCCTATTTTGCACGCGGTTCAGGACCAGTTGGGCTACGTACCTGAAGAGTCTGTGCCGGTTATTGCCAAAGGCTTGAATCTGTCGCGAGCTGAAGTGCATGGGGTTGTCAGTTTTTACCATCATTTTCGCCGCACGCCTGCCGGCAAGCGCACGTTATTTGTTTGCCGCTCCGAAGCGTGCCAGTCCGTCGGGGGTCGTGAAATTGAAACGCACGCCAAAGAGTTGCTTGGCGTTGACTGGCATGAAACTTCAGCCGACGGAGAAGTAACGCTGGAACCCATTTTTTGCCTTGGTAACTGCGCGTGCGCGCCGGCAGTAATGCTTGATGAACAGGTGGTCGGTCGAGTAACTCCTGCACGCCTTGATGCGCTGCTTGATGAAGTTCGGTCTGAAGACTGAGCGTTAAAAACCCAACTATCCAATAGCCAACGACGGAACCCCATTCAATGACACACGCCGCTTTTATTTCTTTGGACTCAACCAGTCGCTCCATCGGTGCAGATGCCGTCGCTGCACAGCTACAGGCCGCAGCTGTCCAGCACAGTCTTGAGTTGGAGCTCACACGTACCGGCACACGCGGACTGTTCTGGCTTGAGCCAATGGTTGAGTTTGATACAAGCTCAGGGAGAGTGGCCTTCGGCCCTCTTGATCCGTTCGACGCTACGGCGGTCTCTTGTGTATTTACTGCTTCTGGTGAATTAAATACCGGTCATCCGGCTTTTCTCGGTGCCGTGGATCAAATACCAGAGTTGTCGGCTCAAACGCGTCATACGTTTTCACGAATAGGCGTAATAGATCCTTTATCTCTAGAGCAGTACCGCGCTCACAACGGTTACGAAGGACTTAAGCGAGCGCTTACCCTGACAACCGACGAGGTTGTTGAAGAAATAGCGAAGTCAGGTTTGCGCGGGCGTGGCGGGGCGGCCTTTCCTACCGGCATTAAAATGCGCACGGTAGCCGCGCAAGACGTGACTGAAAAATACATCGTATGCAACGCCGACGAAGGCGATTCTGGTACGTTTGCCGACCGCATCATTATGGAAGGCGATCCCTTCTTGCTAATTGAAGGCATGACCATTGCAGGCGTTGCCTGCGGAGCCACTCAGGGCTATATCTATATTCGTGCGGAATATCCCCAGGCAATCACCCTCATGAACAAGGCGATTACTATCGCCTACGACAACGGTTTGTTGGGTGACAAAGTTCTAGGGTCGTCTCACAGTTTTGATCTTGAGGTTCGAAAAGCCGCTGGCGCCTACATATGTGGCGAGGAAACCTCGTTGCTGGAAAGTCTGGAAGGCAAGCGCGGAGTTGTGCGCTTCAAGCCGCCACTTCCGGCCATTGAAGGATTGTTCGGTAAGCCGACGCTTGTGAACAACGTGGTAAGCCTGGTGGCAATGCCTGAGATTGTTCGCTTGGGGGCCGCACATTACAACGCGTTGGGCGTAGAGCGTTCGCGTGGCACTTTGACCGTGCAGCTTGCAGGCAACATCAAGAAAGGCGGTCTGTTTGAAGTGACGTTTGGCACTCCTTTGAGAGACATTCTTGAAACCTACGGTGGCGGTACTCTAACGGGTCGACCGATTAAAGCAGTACAGATTGGTGGACCGCTCGGCGCGTTTGT
>QIGP01000366.1 GCA_003228965.1 Gammaproteobacteria bacterium | reverse complement strand
GGCGAAACCAATCCGGCTCCAATTGCGCTTGTGCCGTTTGGCTGGGAGGGCGGTACGCAGCTGTCCGAGGACGTGGCTCAGGTGGTTGAAGACGATTTGACAAGCACCGGTCGATTCAAACCTTTTCCTCGCAGCAACATGCTCGAACAGCCCACCGACGATTACGAAGTTGATCTCGATGACTGGGGATTGCTTGGCGTTGAGTTTGTCGTAATTGGAAAGATCGAACCCGCTGCAGACGGTCAGGTGCAAATTCGCTACTCGCTGTTTGATGTGGTCAAGCGCGAAAAACTGACCAGTCAGATGGTCAAAACACGCGCTGACAAAATGCGTAGTGCAGGACATTTTATTGCCGACGCTATATACGAGGCTCTGCTTGGCCAACGTGGGGTTTTTTCTACACGCATCGCCTACATCACCAAGTCAGATTCTAACGACTTCGAACTCGTGGTAGCTGACGCCGATGGCGAGAACGCCAAGACTGTCGTGCGCTCGCGTGAACCAATCATGTCACCGGCCTGGTCGCCTGACAGCGAACAGTTGGCTTATGTGATCTTTGAGGAATCGGGATCTGCGATTTATGTGAGAAACATATACACCGGAGCTGCTACACGCGTGTCGGCGCGCGAAGGTGTTAACGGAGCTCCTTCGTTTTCTCCCGACGGTCGCAAACTTGCGCTTACCCTGTCGAGTCGCACAGGCAATCTTGATGTCTACACGCTTGATCTTGCGAGTAAAGATTTGACTCGCATGACCAAGTCCAGCGCGATTGACACCGAGCCTGTCTGGTCGGCTGACGGTCAGACGCTCTACTTCAATTCCGACCGTAGCGGTGGCCCGCAGGTGTATTCGGTAAGCTCCGACGGTGGCAACCCAAGTAGAATTACCTTTGAAGGCAAGTACAACGCAAGGCCCCGGGTGGCGCCCGACGGCAAGAGTTTGGTTGTGGTCCACGAATCGAAAGGGCGCTATCAAATCGGTCGAGTCGATTTGGTAACAGGCGGGTTAACCCTGCTAAGCGACGGACGACTGGACGAGTCTCCAAGTTTCGCTCCAAACGGTGCTGTACTCATTTACGCCACGAGTCGTGGGCGTCGAGGAGGGCTGGCGACGGTTTCATCCGACGGTCAGGTGAAGCGTGAACTCAATTCAAAAGGCACCTCGGTCCGGGAACCCGTATGGTCGCCGTTTCCACTTTGAACCAATTAAGCCCGGAAGAATCCTATTTTTTAACTGAAATACCACTATAATGTTGCGGTGTTTGGCAGTCAGCACGTCCATGGGGGGCAGCTGGCTTGACTCACCGACCTGGAGTATCTGAATGAACAATAAATTAGCTAGCCTTTTACTGGTTCTGTCGTTATCACTTGCCGGGTGTCAATCTACCCAGCAGGTCCCTGAAGCGGCCAGTACTGCGCCTGAACCGTCCAAACCTGTGATGTCATCGAAACCAATAGAGCCACCAGTTCGTGTGGATGAGGGTACCCGCGTCGATACGGTACCAGTCGACCCTTACGCCGAAATGCTGAAGATCCGTACGATCTTCTTCGACTTCGATCGTAGCGAACTGCGGTCTCAAGACCAGCAAGTAGTTGCTGCGCACGCGCGGTATTTGAAGGAAAACCCAAATACACGTATGCGCCTCGAAGGTCATGCCGATGAGCGTGGTTCGCGTGAATACAACATTGGTCTGGGCGAACGTCGGGCTCAAACCGTACGTCGTAACCTGGCACTTCAAGGTGCTGGTTCCAACCAGCTGGCTACGCGAAGCTATGGTGAAGAAAAGCCTCTGGACAGTGGGCATTCTGAATCGTCGTGGCAGGCTAACCGACGCGTTGAGTTAGTTTACTACTAAGCCGGTCGCGCCATGCTGGCGCGGTATTGCCGGATAAGCCAAGACAAAGGCGTCGGGGTTTGGTCCTCGACGCCAATTTGTGTGTTAACCCTTACATGTTTGCCAGGAACTGCAATGAGTGATCGAACTAATCGCCATATTCTGATCGTTGCCGCACTAGGTGCTACGCTTGCCCTGGGCGGTTGTGTTACCACTCCTGAGGTTGACCCTGTGTTAACCAAGCTCACCGAGCTTGAGGATCGTTTGGTATCTATCGAACGTGTCGTCAATAATCAAAGCCTCGTTAGTCTGCAAGGTCAGCTTGACCAGCTTACCGAAGACATGCGTTCCGTTCGCGGAACGGCTGAACAGGTGCAGTTTGAAACCGAAGAGGCCGGCAAGCGACAGCGTACTCAATACATCGACCTGGATGGGCGTATTGTCAAGCTTGAGAAAGGCGGCAGTGCGTTTCCAAGTGTCAACGTTGGCGGCGCTAACTCGGGGATAGCCGGCATTGCTGATCGTCAGGCTTACGAATCGGCGTTTGAGCTATTGAAAAGCGGTCGCTACGATGAAGCAAAAACCGCCTTTACAGATTTCACTGCGTCTTATCCAGGCAGCCCGTTTGCGGACAACGGCAATTTTTGGTTGGCCGAAGCGCACTACGTCACGGGTGATTACCAGGCCGCGTTAGCGCAGTTTCAAAAAGTCATTACCGATTTTCCAGGTAGCCCTAAAGTGGCGGACGCCTGGATGAAAGTTGGTTATTGCCAGTACGAACTGAAGGCGTATGCCGAAGCCCGGACCGCTCTTGAAGCTGTGGTAAGCGGCTTCCCCGACACTACGCCTGCACGTCTTGCGCAGCAGCGTCTCCAGCAAATGGCTGGTGAGGGCCGCTAAGGCGCTCTAACGCCACTCGTTAACGATTAACCCAATGGAACGCGACGACCTTCCGGCGACGCAGCGTTTGCGGCTGACTGAAGTATTCTGTTCACTTCAGGGCGAGGCTCTGGACGCAGGTTGGCCGACGGTGTTCGTACGGCTTACAGGTTGTCCATTACGCTGCCAGTACTGTGATACCGAGTACGCTTTCTACGGCGGCAACTGGCACGGTTTCGACGACATTGAGGCTCAGGTCGACCGGTTTGGTGTGCGCCACGTATGCATTACTGGCGGAGAGCCGCTGGCGCAAAAAAATGCACCAGGATTAATCGAACGGCTGTGCGCGAAAGGCTACAAAGTCTCGCTTGAGACTTCAGGTGCTATGGATGTAAGTGTCGTCGATGCGCGCTGCAGTAAAGTCCTCGACATCAAAACGCCGGGCTCTCGCGAAGAGAAACGTAACCGTCTTGAAAACCTTGAGTTGCTAACCCCAACGGATCAGGTGAAGTTTGTCATTTGCGACCGTGCCGATTACGACTGGGCCGTGGCATTTGTAAACGCACACGCTTTAACCGGTCGCTGTACAG
>QIGP01000120.1 GCA_003228965.1 Gammaproteobacteria bacterium | reverse complement strand
GTCAAATGTGTACAGGTCTTCTGTCGATGTAAGCTTCTCGGGATCGAGGCCGCGCGCTTTCATTACAATAGAAATAGTGGATTGAGCACGGACTGCGGTACTTGCGTGAATGGCATCGAACTCAATAGCCAGTGCCTGCCCCAAAAGCTGGCTGTCACGGCGACCACGTCCTTTTAAAGGGCGTTCATGGTCGCCAAGATCACGGTAGTCCCAGCTTGATTTGGCGTGACGTAATAAACACAATTCTTTCATGCGGCAAGTATACCGTATCGTCTATTGCGTATCGCCATAGATTGTTTAACATAAATTGTTTGGATGTCCCGACTACCCAAGGCTCATCGGCTGCTGCATAGAGCGCAGCATCCAGGCGGTTTTTTCGTGAACGCGCATGCGGTCCCCGATCAACGACGCCGTGGACTCGTCGTCACCAACTTGTGCACGCTTCAATGCGGCACGACAACAGCGTACAACTGCCTCATTGCTGTCTGTCAGGATACGTACCATGTCGGTCGCTGCCGGGATGCCCTCAGTTTCTTTAATGTTGGCGCGACGGGCAAACTCTGCGTAAGTGCCTGGGGCAACGAAACCCAAAGTTCGAATACGTTCTGCAATATCATCAACTGCAATCGCAAGCTCGGTGTACTGCTCTTCAAACATCAAGTGAAGCTCACGGAACTGTGGGCCCGTAACGTTCAGAGTATGCTCCGGCCGAAAGCGCTTTGAATGAGCATAACCGCTCGCTCCGCCGACACATTCGCCTGGTCGAGAAACGGGTTGAGCTCAACCACTTCCATGGACGTCATGCGCCCGGTGTCCGCACAGTTTTCCAGCAGCTGATGCGCTTCGCGAAAACTAACGCCGCCCGGCACAAGGGTCCCGGATCCAGGAATCACGGACGGATCGCAACCGTCTACGTCGAAGCTCACGTGAAAACCCGCTGTACCTTCGTTCACCGCCGCCAAAGACCGCTTACACACTTCGGTCATGCCCAGCTCGTCAATATCGCGCATGGTGAAGGTAGTGATACCCGACTCGCGAATAATCGCCCTTTCACTGTCATCGATATCGCGAATGCCAATTAGCGCCACGTTTTCAGGTTTAATCGCTGGATGACAGCCAAGTATGCTTGATAATTCTTCGTCACCACGACCCAGCAAGTGCGCCAGTGGCATCCCGTGAACGTTACCACTTGGAGAAGATGCCGGGATATTCATGTCACCGTGAGCGTCAAACCAGATGAGGCCAATGTCCTCTCCCTTAGACGCAAAATGCGCCGAGATGCCCGACACAGTGCCCATGGCAATGGAATGATCGCCACCGATGACCAACGGAATTATCCCCTGGTCAAGCGTCTCTCTAGTACTATCCGCAAGTGTCGTACACACGTCCAGAATTTCGCGCTTAAAGCGCGCTGACGTATTTTTGGCTTCGCGAGTTTCCATGGAGGGAACGGGGATATCGATTTCTACCAGTACTTCGTACCCGAGGCTTCGCAGGCTAGCTCCAAGACCTGCAATACGCACGGCCGAAGGCCCCGCGTCTGTACCGCGGCGGGAGGCTCCCAAGTCGAGGGGAACACCGATAATTTGTATGGATTTTCTCATGAAGAAGGCGCCTTTCACAGATCAATTCGACAGTGTAATCGAATGATGTGAAAGACGCCCGTATCGCGTTCCATATGGACCGAGTTTATCGCAACTACGGCCTGCGCAGCTGGAAGGCTTGGCCCCGGTTAACTAACTACGTAATCAATAACCAATGCGACCCGACGGTTAGCCGACCCGGTTTCACCGGTAGCACCCGGTGTGACCTGACGCTCTTTGTCTTCGCCGTAACTGACCGCTCGTACTTTATCGGCGGACAGGCCGCTACTAATCAAATAGCTTCGCACAGCTTTTGCACGTTCCAAACCCAACCACTTATTGTACTCGGCTGAACCCGATGGATCGGTAAAGCCTTCAACCGTTATAAGTATGTTTGGGTGGAAATCGGCAATCGTGTTGCTAAATTCGCGCAACGCTTCTTTGTCCTGATCGCGCAAATCCGTTTTATTCACTGCAAAGTGTGCAGTCATATCAACGCGAATACGGCCCTGGAGTTGCGCAATCTGCGCATCGTAGCCTGAAAACGTGCTTTGCAGATTTTCCGTAAGCTGCGTCATTTGGTATTCCATTTGCTGTATCTGACCGCGCAGGCTGTCACTCGCAGCACCCAGGCGTGCATCTTCTGCAGCAAGATTTGCATCCGTGTCGCGCAGTTCCGCTACCGTTTGATCATACTCGGCACGCTTTACCAGCGAGCCGCAGGCCGTCAACGTCGCAATGGACGCGATTAATACAACCAGTTTAATGGCACGCATAATGTTTCCTCGGTTAATAAATGGTTGTTGAAATACGTATTGCCCCGCAGGCGTTCGTATTTCAAGTAGAAAGAATGACACCACATCTGGCAGATTAAAAATGACGCCAAATTGCGACACTTATTGAATAATAATGAGGGTTTGCCCTGATTTTCTGCGCATTTTGCGCTTTTATATGTGGCCAAAAAGCTGCAAATCTGGCAAAATCCGGGCACGCGGAGTGGCCGGCCTTCCGATCGTTGTTTCTCGTCAATTCACCCCAATATAATGGTCTATGCATAACCAAAATTCCCCTGGCCACCCGATTTTCGATCTGGTTAGCCCCGCTGTTTTCTACATACTGGTCGCTAACGTCCTCATATTTATGTACCAAAATGTCGATCCCTCGCTAATTTACCATTTTGGTTTATGGCCTTTGGCTGAAAACGGTGGTCGCTCAAGGTTCGAAATTTGGCAACTGATCAGTCACGGTTTTTTACACGCGAACACCACTCACCTGATGTTCAATATGTTCGCGCTCTGGATGTTTGGGACAACGTTAGAACGTCTGTGGGGCACACGCCCTTTCTTGTTGTTCTATTTCGTCTGTTTGTTGGGCGCAGCCTGTATCCAGCTTTGGGTCGGCGGTCGTGGAGGACCTACCGTAGGCGCCTCGGGAGCAGTGTTTGGCCTGCTTATGGGATTTGGAATGATGTATCCCGACCGCAAGATTATGCTGATCTTTTTCCCGGTACCCATTGCGGCAAAGTACTTCGTGATTCTGTATGGCGCTCTTGAACTAACACTCGGCGTCACATCAAAGGGGTCGACGATCGCTCACTTTGCCCATCTCGGCGGAATGCTGTTCGGGCTATTGCTCATTTTGTATTGGCGCGGAAAATTTCCTGTCAAACCCTCACGCCAGCTAAACCGGTAGCGAAACGCGTCTTTGATCTTTGATCGGGTTTAACCT
>QIGP01000375.1 GCA_003228965.1 Gammaproteobacteria bacterium | reverse complement strand
GAAGGAACTTGATTCAAAAGTGCATAATCCACCAGCACAAGCCTTAACTTTCAGTCCAGCAGGCTGCCCCGAAACAAACACAACTTCTGATGATGTATGCGGAAATACATCCCAACCATACACGTAAGGGTCATTGATGTTAAACGGTTGGTTTTTCCATATTTCGTATTTGTCGGTCACCATCGGACAATCGTCCTCCCAGTCCAGATTGTACTGGGTGAATGGCTCTGGATCGCAGGGATCTTTTAACGAGCCGGTGACTGAATGTGGACGGGTCAATCCACATGACACGGGATTGCGGTAATGCGACACGGACTCTTTTGTATCGTTGATCGCGTCCCAGTTCTCAAAACCGCTCGTGAAGTTAGGGTGACTTGTAGCCGTGTTAAGAGCACTGTACTGGGGAATCATGTCACAACTTAAAGCACCGCAAAAAAGCTTTCTGATTGTGTTCATTACAGTTTCTCGGCCATTAACGAGGCCGGCGGGCCTTATGAAATCAGCGTAAGAATCGCTGTGAAGCCCTGGTCCAGCAAATGATTCGAGCTCGTGTGCAGCACCGAACAGATGGCCAAACTCGTGCGCGGCCATGTAGTCTCTAGTTCTGCAATCATTTGAGGTTGATACCAATCCGACAAAATAGGTTTCTGATCCTGTCAGATCTAATCCTCCCGTGAGCTGCAGACTGCCATTGTCGGTCCAATTAAATTGGGCGGCCCACCCACAATCATCGTTCGGAAGCTGATCCACGAAGGCCATAACTATGTCCGCATCGACAGAATTACGAATAATTACCAAGCTTGTGGTTGCTATTGCGTCCAAACGCTGATTTTCATTCGTGCTTCCGTTTATGTTTCCGATCAATTGTATTGGAATGCCCTGATTTGCGTGGTCAATTGTAAATGTCAGGTTGGGCGTATTGTTAATGACGACCTGAATATTGAGCATTTGTTGAACTACGTTAGAGATGTTGGCGCCAGATTCATAAACGGTAACCACCCTAACTTGAGTTTGTGCTCGCGCATCCGATACTGTCGTGACTAGTATCAGCAGCGTTGCGAGTTTTAAGAATAAGTGCATTGCGGGCTCACTCCTGATTTTCAGCTAAACCAAGGTCACGTTTGACATTTTCGATATGGGCGAGATATGCCGCTTTGCGGGTCGTTCGCAGTTGACCAACCTCGGATAAATCAGAATCTACGAGGTTTCCGTCGCCGGGGGGAATCCACTTGTATTCATCTACTTCATAAAAAACTAGATACTCGAGATCGTTTGTCGGTTGTGTAATCCGTATGAGTTGTCGAGTTTGTGGGAAGCGTATAGCTCCAGACACTGCGTAAACAATTTTTTCGTTACGCCGCAAATATGATTCTTGCGGAATAACCGCGTTCTTTTGATCCAATTGGGACAACGTGTATTCTCGGTTAGGGTCAGGTGCTTGTAAGCTTCCATCAGTCGCGATTGACCACGTCGTAATACCCCACTCAATTGGAACCGTCTCTTTCGTACCACGCATCTTTATTTCGCCGGACCATCTTCCGTGAAACCATGCGGTTTCAGGTTCACGCTTGATTCCTTTGCTAACGATTTCAATCGGTGGTCCATCAAAAGGCGTGATCGTAATTGTCTCTCCTGTGTTTTCAAGCACCTCAATATCGAACTTGTAGACATCGAACCTCCCTGGCTTCGCGAAGAACTCTTGTGATCTGATTTCCAGCCCACGGCGACTCATTAGGTCGTTTCTCGTGACAGCATCTATTGGTTTGAGAAATTCGCGGTTAGCTTGGCCGGTGTCCGAATTCTCTTGAGCGAGGGCAGTCGCGACAGGAAATATCAAAATTAGTGCGCGGATAATTGTTTTCATTTCAATATCCCTCGAATACTCTGTTCGATGTCCGAAAAAGATCTTTATCAATGGAAGACGCTGTTATTGCGTCGTGGGTTTCTACCCAGTAAGAAAAACTCGCGGTCATTCGTGGCGGTTACGAAATACCGTGCAAGGTTGCTGTAGGACTTGAACATTGTCTTTCTCCTCTGCTAGGAGGAATTGATGTTGCTGAATTATCATCACTTGGCCAACTACATATATGTTTATATTAGAGCATTTCAGGTGTACATGCAATATATTGCTTCTTTCAAACCATATGTCTCTGATTCTGGAGTAGTTACATATATGGATTAAGCAACATTCTTTCTGTACTTTCGGTTATCTCTCGATCGCGAACTCGTTGTTAAAGACGACGTAACGCTTATCAGCGGTCTGCCAGTCGTCGGATATTTCCATCAGTATCGCGCTCACCAGGCGCAGGCATGACGCTTCATTCGGGAACAGTCGTGCCACCCGCGTGCGCCGTTTGATTTCCTGGTTTACGCGTTCCAGCAGGTTCGTCGTTCGAAGTCGGCGCCGATGACTTGCTGGTAAGGCGAACACGGTAAAGCCTTCTGGCAATGCTTCCTCGGCCCAGGCGACCAGTTTCGGTGCCGTCGTTTCGTAGCGGGTCAGGAACTTCTCCAGCAGCAGTTCAGCTTCATTTCGATCCGGCGCATTGAAGATCGCCCGGATGTCAGCTGCCACGGCTGTGCGCATCGCCATCTTCGGCACGTAATGGCCGGCGTTCTGTTGCAGGTGGAACTGGCAACGCTGCCAGGGCACGCTCGGGAACACCGCTTTTCGAGCCGCCTTGAGACCTTCATGGGCATCGCTAACGATCAATTCGACACCGCACAGGCCGCGGTCCTTTAACTCAGAGAGAAACGTCCGCCAATGCACCTCGGCTTCGGATAAGGACACCGAACGACCCAGGATATCGCGGTTGCCCTCAGCATCCACACCACTGGCAATCAGTACCGCAGCATCGAGTACCTGGCCGCCTTGCCGGACCTTCTCGTAGCGGGCATCCAACACCAGGTAGGGATAGCGATCCAGATCCCGGCAACGCCAGGCCTCGAGCAACCCGTCGAGCTCAGCCGCTGCGCGCGAGACCTGTGTCGAGCTAATCTCCATACCGCACAGCTCTTCGACAATCTTCTTCACCCGGCGGGTCGACACGCCTTGCACGTACATCTCGGCAATCGCCAACAACAAAGCCCGTTCCGAGCGCAGACCGCGTTCCAGGCTTTGCGGGTAAAACTCGCTGTCGCGGGTCTGGGGTACCTTCAAGGGCAACGTGCCCAGCCGCGTCTTCATCGCCTTGTCTTTGTAGCCGTTGGCATAGCCGGTACGCTCGGCACTGCGTTCATACGGCGCTGCTCGAAGCGCTACGCTCGGCCACCATCGCCGAGTTCAGTAACACCGTCACCGCCTCAGCCAATCCGTCAAAGCCATTTGTCTTCAGCAGTTCCACTGCGCTGCTAATCGTTTTATTCTCACCGTGCTGAGCCATTTGTGTTTCTCCTCTTGTCGGTAAATCGCTAAATTCACTTTCAAAAGGATAACCGGATGGCTCGGCAACTCATAA
>QIGP01000288.1 GCA_003228965.1 Gammaproteobacteria bacterium | reverse complement strand
ATGTTCTTTTTTCAGCCGTTCGTAATTTATTCGTTCATGAGCCGCGTGCATGTCTACCAGCACAAGCCCGGCTTTGTTTTGGGCAAGCACATAAATCGCGTGAAGTTGCGCAACAGCAAGACCTAGCGGTAAGTCGTCATTTGGATCGAAAGCAACAGGCGATTCCGCTATATCGCGGTTCTGCTCAGAAGCACCAGGCGAACTATTTTGATAGGGCTGCGTGAACGCTTCGTAAGCCATCCGAGAGTCAACACCACTATGTTGGTGCAACGGTAACGACTGCGCTGGATACGCACCACCGCGAGGGTCGTGAGTTAGTGCTTGAGGTTGCGCAGGCACTGGATCGATGCCGGAGCCCGGCTGCGTTTGCGCAAGCGCCTGTTCCACGGTTCGAAATACAAACTCGTGCACGGAGCGACTGTCTCGAAACCGAACTTCCATTTTCGCAGGGTGCGCGTTCACGTCGACTTTCGAAGGGTCCATAAACAGTGACAGTACGTACGCAGGATGCCGCCCGTGGAAAAGTACGTCCTGGTAACCAAGCCTCACGCCGTGACTAATGACCTTGTCGCGAATCATGCGCCCGTTTAGGAAAAAGTACTGCCGGTCGGCCTGACTTCGCGAAAACGTCGGTACCGCGATCCAACCCCTTAATTGAAACGTGGAGGAATGGTTTTCAATGTAGAAGCAATGCTCAACAAACTCGTTGCTAATAAGATCCGCCAGTCTTTTTTCCTGACTCTCGCGCGTCGTAGCCATGGGCAGGTTTCGTGTAACCCGTCCATTGTGCGTAAGCGTAAACGCCACATCGAAATTACTCAGTGCGATGCGAATAAAAACCTGTTCAAGATGTGAGTATTCTGTTCGAGCCGTTCGCAAGAATTTGCGACGCGCAGGCACGTTGTAGAAAAGGTCTTGAACCTCAATGGTAGTTCCAGCCGGATGAGGTAGCGGCGCCGGTTCTGAACATTCGCCATTAACAACTTCAATCTCAAAGCCGTGATCGTGATTGTCCGTTCGCGACGCGATACTCAGCCTGGAAACCGAAGCAATGCTCGGCAATGCCTCTCCGCGAAAGCCTAAAGAAGACACATTAATTAAGTCGTCAAGACTGGAGATTTTGCTCGTTGCATGTCGTGACACCGCCATCGATAGTTCTTCGGGAGCTATCCCGCAACCGTCGTCACGAACCTTAAGCCGTTTCGTGCCGCCCTCGGTAACGTCTACGGTTATTTGGGTTGCCGAGGCGTCAAGAGCATTTTCCATTAACTCTTTGAGCACAGACGACGGGCGCTCAACGACCTCACCGGCGGCGATTTGGTTAACCAAATGATCTGGAAGCGCTAGGATGGGCATATCGGTACCGGCTAAACGGGCATTGCAATATACCGACTTAAGGACGTTAAAAACATCCCCATTTTGCTAAAGAGTTTAGCTTCTCGAGCTGCCCGGAATACGAATGACCTGACCGACGCGAATTTGATCGCCTCGAATATTGTTCACTTTCCGAAGGGAACGCAGTCGTACATTGAACCGGTCTGCGATTCCAGAAAGAGTATCACCACGCGAAATGGTGTAGGCAATCTCTCTAGGTCGTTCCAGGGTTTGACGCTCTGCAATAAGAGAACCCAACGGTGGATTGGCGTGGAAATACTGAACCACACCGTCGGAAATGGCTGCGGCCCACGCCTGTTGAGACTTTGGCGAGTTTAAACGGCTCTCCTCTTTCGGGTTCGAAATAAAGGCCGTTTCGACCAAAATTGAGGGAATGTCGGGGCTAGTAAGTACAAGAAAGTTTGCGTACTGAACCTTATCACGGCGAATTCTCCCTACTTTACCGAGTTGCTTAACCACATGGTTGCCAGCTTCGATACTCATATCGAGAGTTGCCGTTTGTGATAGGTCCAGAAGTACAGAAGCTAGAACATCGTCTTTATCACCGAGACTAACTCCACCCATAAGATCGGTGGCATTTTCCCTTTCGGCCAACCAGTGGGCCGCCTCACTACTGGCACCTCTTTCAGAAAGCACGTAAACCGTGGATCCGTAGGCGCTGGACCTGGTAAAGGCGTCTGCGTGAATTGAAACAAATAAGTCGGCTCGCTTCGATCGGGCTACGCCCATGCGGTTACGGTGAAGCAAATATTCATCTCTGTCTCTGACCAATACCGCGCGGAAGCCTTGATGTTTTGAGAGGCTTTTTTGAAGCCTTTTCGCTATGGCAAGCACCACATCCTTCTCGCGAGTCCCTTTAGAGCCTATCGCTCCAGGGTCAATACCGCCATGGCCGGCGTCGATCGCAATGACAACTTCACGCCCGTGCAAAGACTCTGCCGCGGTTTTCACAGGCTTTGCCCCCGCGCTGTTTGTGTACAGCTCGATAACCAACTCGTGCCTGGAACCCTCCTCAGGCGTGCGCTGATAACTGCGCATTTTTACCGATTTTGTAAGATCAAGAACCACACGAAGCGTATTTTTGTCTGGCGTGCCGCTGCGCATCTTTTTGATGTAGCCAGAGCCCGTCGGAAATTTGTTGACACCGAGCTTGGTTTTTTCAAGATCGACCACCACACGCGCCGGATTCGACAAATCGAAAAGCTGATGTTTTACCGGACCGCTCAGGCGCAGAACCAGCTGCGTTTGATCGGGAGACTGGTTCAAACGGATAGACTGGAGCTCAACGGCGCCGACCCACGGGGACAGGCACAAGTGAATAAGGATAAAGCTGATTTTAAGGGTTTGGATTCTCACAACCCGAGCATACAAGAAATCGGAAAAATATCAAAACATCTCATTAGTTTTTAACAAGATAGGTCATATTCCTCATGTGACGACTTTAAATAGGCCTTGCCAATCTTCGGAAGAAGACAATCTCTGCTCTATTTGGACAGGCACAACACCAAGGGTCACTTGCAGCAGCCTGCCTACCTCTGATGCATTTGGCCGTTCTCGATCACTTTCTTTACGTAAACCGGTTGGGTGCCTGTCTTCCGCTCGCCTGTCTTCCGCTCGGCCAAGATCGGATGAGTGACTGTCTTGGGCTTGATCCTGGGCTTGATCTGAGCCTAAGGGTTTTGCTGAATCGTGCCTGTCCTGGGCGACGTCCTGGGCGACGCCTACGAATTTTGCTGGGCTGTGCCTGTCCTGAGCTCCGCCCTGAACGCCCCTGTCCTGAGCTCCGGCTGAGCTGTGCCTGTCCTGAACGCCCCTCTGAGCTCCGGCTGAGCTGTGCCTGTCCTGAACGCCCTGCCTCTGAGCTCCGGCGGCTGAGCTGTGCCTGTCCTGAACGCCCCTGTCCTGAACGCCCCTCTGAGCTCCGGCTGAGCTGTGCCTGTCCTGAACGCCCTCGTCCTGAACGCCCTCCTGAACGCCCTGTGCCTGTCCTTGGCTATCCT
>QIGP01000353.1 GCA_003228965.1 Gammaproteobacteria bacterium | reverse complement strand
GAGAACACCAACACCATCTTCCAGTTTCTGGCACCAATGAGGTGCGACAGCATTTCGCGCTTACGGCGTTTATCAACCGGGTGCACTATTTGCGTGACAAGATCGGCCGGCTTGTTACGTGCAGCCACTTCGATTTCGACCGCGTCGTTAAGCAACGTATTCGCCAATTCCCGAATGTCGCCTGAAAACGTAGCTGAAAAAAGCAGGTTTTGACGACTAACCGGAAGCCGCTTAATCACTTTGCGAATGTCTCGAATAAATCCCATGTCCAGCATGCGATCGGCTTCGTCCAACACCAAAAAATCAACACTATCCAGTTTGATGGTGCCTCTGTCGATGTGATCAAGCAGACGGCCTGGTGTCGCTACAACGATGTCGACGCCTCGACCCAGCTTTTTAAGTTGAGGGTTAATGCTTACACCACCGAAAATAGTCGCGGTACGAAAATCCAGATATTTGCCATAGTTTTCCACGCTTGCAGCCACCTGGGCGGCAAGTTCACGGGTAGGCGTGAGGATCAGTACGCGAATCTTTCGCGTCTTTGGTGGATTCTGAGGTTGCGTTTGTTGCATGTGGTGCAACATTGGCAACGTAAAGCCAGCCGTTTTACCAGTACCGGTTTGTGCCGCCGCGAGAATATCGCGACCACTCAATACAGCTGGTATGGCTTGTTGTTGGATAGGGGTAGCTTCGCTGTAGCCCAATGAATCAATGGCACGCAGCAGCTCGGTCGACAGACCGAGATCTTTAAATAACATGTTGAGGGTAACTCCGGGGCGCCTGCCGCGGCGGGTGCATTACCCGCGGGTTCGGTCCAGGCTAAAATCAGTAGACGCGATCACGCAAGTGGTGATGCGGCGGAGGGTGCAGACCGAAGTGCACCCAAGACCGGCGCACTATATCAGGTTATGCGGTGAATGGAAGGACCTGGCCTGTGTGAGCGACAATTCATCCACTTTTCCTGAGGTTACGTCAAACAAAACGGGGTGGATTTACCCCCACAATGCTGAAGCCGCTCCCACAGTGAACATTAAACCTATTGATATCTAGCTAGGTCAGATCAAATCGATCCAACTCCATTACTTTGGTCCAGGCAGACACGAAATCCTGTACGAAACGCTCCGCGGAATCATCACTGGCATACACTTCGGACAAGGCTCTAAGCTCAGAGTTCGAACCGAAAATCAGATCGACACGGGTTCCAGTCCACTTAACTTCATTCGATGCACGATCTCGACCTTCGAACACGTCGTCTGCCTCCGAAGCGGCTTGCCAGGTGGTACCCATATCCAGCAAATTGACAAAGAAGTCGTTGCTCAAACTTGCAGGCTTGTCTGTAAAGACGCCGTGACTCGCATTACCTGCATTGGCACCCAGTACGCGAAGCCCGCCAACAAGCGCTGTCATTTCAGGCGCGGTCAGGCCCATCAGTTGAGCTTTATCAATCAGTAGCTCTTCAGCAGAAACGGTGAACTGACTCTTTTGATAGTTAACGAATCCGTCTGCAATCGGCTCAAGCACTTCGAACGACTCAACGTCTGTCTGCTCTTGTGATGCGTCAGTGCGTCCAGGTTTGAATGGCACCGCAATTGCGCGCCCGGCATTTTTTGCAGCAGTCTCAATGCCCACAGTTCCGCCAAGCACAATTAAGTCGGCCAATGAAACTTGCGTGGCATTATTTTGCGATTTGTTAAACGTGCCTTGCACGCCTTCAAGAGCACTCAGTACTTTCTGCAACCGCGAAGGCTGATTCACGTCCCAGTCTTTTTGAGGAGCCAGTCGAATACGTGCGCCGTTTGCACCGCCTCGTTTATCTGAACCCCGGTAGGTTGATGCCGATGACCACGACGTTGAGACGAGCTCCGAAACAGACAAACCTGTCTCCAGAATCAGCGCTTTGAGCTCACCGATTTCTTTGTCGCCAATCAATTTGTAGTCGCGCTCCGGAATCGGGTCCTGCCACAGCTGAGCTGGCGGTACTTCTTTACCGAGACACAACGACACGGGACCCATGTCACGGTGAGTTAGCTTGTACCACGCGCGTGCGAATGCGTCGGCAAACTGGTCCGGATTTTCGTGAAAGCGTTTTGAAATTTTTGCGTACTCAGGGTCTACTTTTAACGCCATGTCGGCGGTAGACATCATAGGCTTGTGCGAACGTGACGCATCGTGCGCGTCAGGAACGGTACCGTTTCCCTGCTCTCCTTTTGGCGCCCATTGCTGCGCACCCGCCGGGCTTTTCACCAGCTCCCAATCGTAACCAAACAGGTTATCGAAGTAGCCGTTGTCCCATTTAACCGGGTCGTTCGTCCACGCACCTTCCAGCCCACTGGTAATGGCATCAACGCCTTTACCCGAACCAAACGAGTTGTTCCAGCCAAGACCTTGTTCTTCGATGCCAGCGGCTTCAGGTTCAGCGCCCACGTGCGACGGATCGCCTGCACCGTGACACTTACCAAACGTATGCCCGCCCGCAACCAGAGCGACGGTTTCTTCATCGTTCATAGCCATACGCGCAAACGTGTCGCGAATATCGCGCGCTGAAGCCAGTGGATCGGGGTTGCCATCCGGGCCTTCGGGATTGACGTAAATCAAACCCATCTGCACAGCGGCCAAAGGATTGTCGAGCTCGCGATCGCCTTTGTAGCGTTCGTTGCCCATCCACTCGCTTTCTTTACCCCAGTAAATATCCTGTTCGGGTTCCCATACGTCGCTACGACCGCCTGCGAAACCAAACGTTTCGAAACCCATGGACTCGAGCGCGCAGTTGCCCGCTAGCATCATAAGATCGGCCCAGGAAATTTGCTTGCCGTACTGTCGTTTGATCGGCCATAGCAACATACGGGCTTTGTCGAGGTTACCGTTGTCAGGCCAGCTGTTTAGTGGCGCAAAACGTTGGTTACCAGTAGAGGCACCACCACGCCCGTCGCTTGTGCGGTAAGTACCGGCACTGTGCCAGGCCATGCGAATGAACAGAGGTCCGTAGTGACCGTAGTCGGCTGGCCACCAATCCTGAGAAGTCGTCATCAAATCGACAATGTCTTTTTTGATGGCATCCAGATCAAGTTTCTTAAACTCTTCGGCGTAATTGAAGTCGTCGCCCAAAGGGTTGGACAGCAAAGAGTGCTGTCGCAGAATTTGCAGATTAAGGGAGTTCGGCCACCATTCCCGATTTGAGGTTCCGCTCTTTGCAGAGTTGGTGGCGTGATTGAAAGGTCATTTGGACATAGCGGTCGCTCCGATGAGTAGATGCCGCTATCTTCCTGTATTTATCGGAGTTTGTAAAAGTGATTGATTCGATATATTCAATAGTTTTTGTCTATTATAATTATTACCCTAAATGGGCAACCACTGGCAACAATAAAACCGGAATAATCAGGTGTCCGTGTCCGCATACTAAGAACCGCCCGCTTTC
>QIGP01000244.1 GCA_003228965.1 Gammaproteobacteria bacterium | reverse complement strand
ACAGATCATGGCCCCTAGGTAAATATTTAGGGTCGAGAGGATCCCAGCCGTTCTCGAACACGGCAGCAACGCGAAATGAAAGTGTAGACCCAAGCCCGGGGTAGGGCAAATGGCCTGGTTCACAGTTCTAGCTGTTGGCTGTCCTCAAGCACTGATTCTACTTGACGTCGCAACGATTTGAGGCGATCGCCGAGTCCGTCGTCCAATTTGTCATCGGAGGCGCTGGCGCGCAGTAAGTCGTGGCTAATATTAAGAGCGGCCATAACAGCGACTCGCTCGATACCTATTACCTTGCCTGTGTCGCGAATTTCGCGCATTCGGCTGTTGAGCATTTCTGCGCAACGCATAAGATCGGCCTGCTCATTGGCGGGGCATACGATTTGGTATTCCTTGTCCAGAATACGCACGCTAACGGGGCTTAAACTCACGATCCGATCTCCATGGCTTTCAGTCGACTGATCATGCTTTCAACCCGTGCGCGTACCTGTTCATTTTTTTGCAACAGTCCGGCCCGTTCGTTGATCAGTGAGTCCTGGCGGTGGCGAAGCGAGCGGTTCTCTTCTTTAAGCTGACCGCATGCGCGTAGTAATTCGGTAATGCGCTTCTCAAGCTTTTTAAGTTCCAGCTCGAACTGCTGTTTGGGGCTTTGTTCACTCATCGCGCAACTATAGTTCGCGACATAGGTGGGGTCAATTACCTGCTGTAAAACCACTAAGTTTGCGGCGAACTGCGCGGAAATTTCAAGTGGCGGATAGCAAGACTTCGACTCACTGAAGGGGGTGCAGCCAGGCGGCCGCTGATGAATGATCGTGCTGCAACAGTGCGGCGATGTTAAGATGTGGGTCATTGTAATGGTTAGGAAAACAGGCTTGTCGTGCTGTACATAGAATTTGACAATATGCTGGCATCGGTCAGCGATCAAGCGGCCAACGCGTCCGAAAGTCACGGCAATCTGATTGGGTTGTTTAGTGCCAGGCCAGAGTCTGCGATAAACGAGTGGCTAGCGGCTCTGACCAAAGATGCGGGCGTCGACAGCGCGATAGTGGGCGCGGAGTTGGGTGAGACGGCCCAGCACATGGTGAGTGTGCTCGCTGCGGGCGACCCTACGTTTCAGCTGATGCTGCCCGACGACGAGTCGGAGCTATCTGAGCGGGTAGAGGCACTTGCGCACTGGTGCCAGGGCTACATGTACGGTTTAGCGCAGGGAGGTGTAGTTAAGTTTGACGGGCTCCCTGGTGACTGTGCGGAAATTTTGCAGGACTTTTCAGAGCTGACCAACGCGCGGTCTGAAGACGACGGCGACAGTGCCGAGAGAGATTTTTTTGAGCTTTCCGAGTATGTGCGCGTGGGTGCGCAACTTCTTTACGAAGAACTCACGGAGGTGGCAACCGCCGCTGCTCCTCAACAACACTGATATCGACCCTTGTTTGCGCATCAAACACCAAGAGATCACGCCATGAAACAGGAAGAATTTGCTCGCCGTCGCCGCCAGCTTGCCCGCATTATGGAAGAGGGGGCCATCGCCATATTGCCGTCGGCACCAGAACAAATTCGCACTCGAGACATCCATCACGACTACCGTCAGGACAGCGATTTTTTCTATCTGACTGGCTTTGATGAGCCGGAGTCGGTGGCAGTTTTAATACCGGGGCGTGAGCAAGCTGAATTTATTCTGTTTTGTCGCGACAAAAACCCCGAAAAAGAAACCTGGGACGGTCTCAGGGCCGGACCTGATGGAGTCAAAGAGCACTTTGGTGCGGACGATGCGTTTCCGATTTCCGATCTGGATGATATTTTACCAGGGCTCATGGAAAACCGGCATAGCGTGTACTGCACCATGGGGCGGAACCCGGTCTTTGACCAGCAACTCATTGGTTGGGTAAACGGTTTACGTAACGGTGGCCAATCGGGGAATACACACCCTCCTCATGAAATTGTCGCGCTCGATCACACGCTACACGACATGCGTCTGTACAAAAGCCGCAGTGAGATTGTCGCCATGCGCTTCGCCGCGAAAGTGGCTAGTCAGGCCCACAAACGTGCCATGCTGGCGGTACGACCCGGTATGTACGAATACGAACTCGAAGCTGAATATCTGCACGAGTTTCGCCGCTATGGGGGTGTGGCTTCGTACCCGGCTATCGTTGGCGGCGGTGTCAACGCCTGTATTTTGCACTACACCCAAAATAACCAAAAGCTCAACGACGGCGATCTCGTGTTAGTTGATGCAGGCTGCGAAATTAATTGCTACGCCTCGGACATCACACGTACGTTCCCGGTTAACGGCCGTTTTTCTGAGCCTCAGCGCGCGTTGTACGACATTGTCCTGGAGGCAAACCAGGTCGCCATCGATCATGTGGTCGCCGATAATCATTGGAACGACGTCCACGATGCGGCCGTCCGGGTTATATCAAAAGGTTTATTGCGCGAAGGACTTCTTAAGGGTTCGCTCTCGCAAGTTCTGAAGTCACAAAGTTATCGTGAGTTTTTTATGCACAGAACGGGGCATTGGCTTGGCATCGACGTACATGACGTGGGCGATTACAAAGTCCACGACAACTGGCGCATTCTGGAGCCCGGAATGGTTCTGACTGTAGAGCCAGGGATCTACGTCTCACCGTCCGCCAAAGTGGCCAGGCACTGGCGTGGTATCGGCATACGCATTGAAGACGATGTAGCCGTGACTAGCAGCACTCCCGATGTCCTTAGCAAGCATTTGGTTAAAGACGCCGACGCGATCGAAACGCTGATGAGACAATCGGCTAATCTTCAAAAATCGGCTTAGCTTGCCAACACATGAAACCTGATTGCGATGTACTAATTGTTGGGGGCGGACTAGTCGGTCTGTCGCTGTCATGTGCGCTTGCGAAACAGTCGTACCGCGTTCGCGTACTTGAAGCGGGTTCGCTGTTCGAATCGCCCGAGCAGCCCGGCTTGCGTGTATCGGCAATTAATCCGTCGAGTCAACGATTGTTGAGTGAGTTGGGTGCGTGGGACTCTGTGCCTGATGACTTGCGTTGTCCGTTCTCGCGCATGCGTGTTTGGGATGAGGATGTGGCTCCGTTTGGTGACAGGTCTCTGGAGTTTACGGGATCCGATCTGGGCGTTGTTCCTCTTGGCCACATTGTTCACAACGATGCTCTGCAGTGGGCGCTGTATCAGACCGCTGCAAGTCTCGCAGGCGTAGAGGTGGTATTCGATTCTCGCGTAGAAGACATTGCTGTTGAACCAGACGGTGTTCGCGTTTTCAGTGCAAAGCATGCGCAACACACGGCGCAACTTTTGATTGGTGCTGACGGCATGCGGTCACAGGTGCGTACACTCAGCGGAATCGATGTTGTTCGCAAAAGTTATGCGCAGCAAGGCATTGTGTGCAACGTGCGTACCGAACGCGATCACGAAAATACCGCCTGGCAGCGTTTT
>QIGP01000044.1 GCA_003228965.1 Gammaproteobacteria bacterium | reverse complement strand
CAGTTGTCACCACTACCTGGCGACGCCTCGGTAAACAAACGGTCGTACAGGTTAATAGTGGCTGGCACCGCGTGTTCCGCGCTAACCCAGTGGATGGCGCCTTTAATTTTTCTCTCTGACGTGCCGCTACCGCTGCGCGTGTCTTCGTCGTAAGTACAGTGCAGCTCGACGACGTTGCCGTCGTTGTCTTTAATCACATCTACACAATCAATGACGTAAGCGTAACGAAGTCTGACCGCCCCCCCAGGTTTTAGGCGAAAGAACTTTCTTGGCGCCTCTTCCATAAAATCGTCGCGTTCAATATAGACCGTTCTGCCAAACGGTAACTCTCTTGAACCCATCGACTCGTCGTTAGGATGATTAGCCGCTTTCATCGACTCAGTCTGACCTTCGGGATAGTTCACCAAGGTAACTTTCAGAGGGTTAGTGACAGCCATAACACGAGGAGCGGTGTCATTGAACGTGTCACGCACAGCAGATTCGAGCGCTCCCATCTCAATGAGATTGTTTTTTTTGGTAATGCCGATACGCCGGCAAAACTCGCGTATCGCTTCAGGCGCATAGCCACGGCGCCGAAGACCGGCAAGGGTGGGCATGCGCGGGTCGTCCCAACCCGAAACAACGCCTTCTTCCACTAACTGATGTAATTTACGTTTACTGGTAATGGTGTAGGCCAGATTCAGTCGCGAAAATTCTATTTGCTGAGGCCTTGTTGGAATATCCACATGATCTAATAGCCAATCGTAAAGAGGCCGATGGTCTTCAAACTCAAGCGTACACAGCGAATGGGTAATGCCTTCAAACGCATCACTGAGACCGTGGGCAAAATCGTACATGGGGTAAATACACCATTTATCACCAGTGCGCTGGTGGTGCACCCGCCGGATACGATAGAGCGCCGGGTCGCGCAAATTTATATTGGGCGAGCTCATATCAATTTTGGCGCGCAATACGTGAGCACCGTCTTCAAAATCGCCCGCTTTCATGGCGCGAAACAGAGCCAGGTTTTGTTGCAAACTGCGGTCACGATGTGGGCTGTTTTTACCCACTTCGGTTAGCGTGCCGCGATACTCACGGATTTCATCGGCTGACAGAGAATCGACGTAGGCAAGATCCCGTTCAATTAACGACTCCGCCGCCGCATAGAGTCTGTCAAAATAATCAGACGCATGACTCAACCGGTTGCCCCACTCGAAACCAAGCCATTCAACATCGCGTTTAATGGCCTCGACGTACTCTTCACTTTCCTTGCTGGGGTTAGTGTCGTCAAAACGCAGAAAAGTCGTTCCGCCAAATTCCTCGGCGACGCCGAAATTCAGACAGATAGATTTGGCGTGACCCACATGGAGATAGCCATTTGGCTCCGGTGGAAATCGCGTTACCAGATTGCCCTGGTGCTTGCCATCGGCCACATCTTTGGCAATGATCTGGCGAATAAAGTCAGTTGGTTCTGAGGCTTGGTCGGTCATGCGATCTCCGCCCTGAGGCTTGAGTCTGTCGAGTGTATTGGGTCAGGCAATAGGGCTACTCTAAAGTCTAACAAATCGCTTCGCGCCCGGATACGCCTGATCTCCCTGGAGACCCCTTACCCTTCATCAGTTGGATCGGTATAGCGCACGACACAAATATAATATTCTCTTTCAACGCCCCCGGTAGTTAACCGAATGGTGTCGTCGCCCTTCTTGCCAAGCAGCTGACGCGCCATCGGCGAATCCAGACTGATAAATCCGCGTTTTGCGTCGGTCTCGTCAGCGCCCACAATGCGGTAGACTACCGTTGACTCATCTTCCAGCTCAAGCGTTATCCACGCACCAAAAAAAATTTCGTCCCTTTGAGCGCTTTGCGGAACAACTTTCAAAGTAGGGATGCGCTTTTGTAGAAAGCGAATACGCCGATCGATGCCACCTAGCTCTTTCTTGCGGTAAATATACTCGGCATTTTCCGAACGATCACCTTCGGCCGCTGCAGCCGCCAATGCTTTAACAACGTCGCTGCGTCGCTTCCACAACGACTTAAGCTCAGTCTGCAAGGTGGCAAAACCCTCTAGCGTGATATAGATGGATGAAGGTGGCTGAGGTGGACGCCAACGGCCCATACTATTCTCCTGGAGTCATCGTCGAGCGGACACATCGTTTGTTTGATGGCGTAGGGGTCAAGTTGATCTTACCCCAGTTTCACGGACCACTAGTTGGCGTAGGGGTCAAGTCTACCCATTACTCATTTTTTAATTGTTGATACTGAAAGACACGGTGAATTGGTAAAAATGAGTAATGGGTAGACTTGACCCCATATGACCCCATATGACAAATTCACCAAGGCTAGAACTTGCGAGTGCGAGCTTCATGCGTAGCGTACAATCTTGAGTCGTGTAACGCGGCCGTTCGGTGATGCACTATGGCGCCATATTCTTTGCTTTAAATCATGGATACAAACGCCGAAAAATCCGGATAGCGAACCAACAGCACCTGATCCCACTGTTCTTCTTCAGGAGCAATGAGCATATCGTGAGCATAGCCTACATAGACCATCTCACCACCAACGCCTGTAACCAGTTTTGAGATATGCCCGGAGTACGTTGTATAGGCTTCTAGTCCAGAACATTGCGTCCCGTCTTCGTAGTTCGCGTGTTCGTTAAAGCGTAGCAAATTCACCATAACGACAGGGCGATCCGGGTCAAGCGCTTCGCTCGCTCGCCGCAGCGAACCTGGCTGTGGATCGATAGTGACCATAGTCGTCTCCGAAATACGTTAAGTGGGTGTTTTACTTTGCGTAGTAGTATAGGCATTTCACTGTCGAACCATATTACACCTGGACCGTTTGTTGTATCACCGTTAATGGCAACACGCCCGAAAACAAACGCTTTTTGGATTGTGGCCCGGTAATTGCAAAGAACTACCTTAACTGAGTATCCAAATAGAACGGACGCAAGATTTAAAACGACAGCATAAGTGGCCGAAAAGCGACGAGCAGTTAAAAGAAGCGCAATAAGACCACACACTAAAACAATCGTTGGGGATTTATAACGGGTTAGGAACAGGTTGTTAGGGAACGACTATTTCCGCAGAGGATAAGTTACAAGCGGGGGCAATAAGAATGTATCCGGCGTATAAAAATTAACAATACCGCGATACACGCGCTCAACGCCCGGCTCACTAATTGATGAGTCGGGTTTTTTTATGTCTGAATTTATCGACCCTGAATTCGGCCTATCGAACTAGTGTAGCTCCGCTATAGCCTCGATCACCTGATTCACTTCGTCGAGCGTGTTGTAATGCACAGGTCCTACACGAACAACGCCGTTGTCACGAAGCCCCAACGACTCAACCACTTCAATGGCGTAGTTGTGCCCGCTCCAAACGAATATATTTTGTTCGGCAAGCTTTTGAGCAATCGCTTGAGGTGTGTGCTTCGAACTTGTGAAAGATACCGTAGATACGCGTCGAGC